>CANLAC010000007.1 GCA_947488645.1 Actinomycetota bacterium
TTGAAATCTCATCTGCGCGCTTAGATGCAAAATCTGTTGCATTGTTAGGTGTATTAGCAGCTCTCATTTCTGCACTAAGACCACTTGGAGCAGGTGCTGTAGGAATCGAACCAATGTGGTTTGTTCTGATTTTAAGTGCGCGTGTTTTTGGCGCTTCATTCGGATTTCTTTTAGGCATCATCTCTATGTTTGCATCTGCCTTATTAACAGGCGGGCTTGGCCCTTGGCTTGGCTACCAAATGTTTGCTGCTGCTTGGATTGGTATGGCTGCGGGACTTTTACCGAAGAGAATTTCAGGAAAGAGTGAGATAGCAATGCTTCTTGTATTTGGTGCTCTGGCTGCAGGAACTTTTGGAATTCTGATGGATCTGCAGTTTTGGCCATGGGCGTTAGGTAGCAATACCCAGCTCTCCTACATCCCCGGTGGCTCAATATCTGAAAACTTTGGCCGCTTCATCACATTTCACTTTGCCAGTGCGATGGCTTGGGACATCCCTAGAGCTATTTTTACATGTGTACTGATTGCATTTACGGGACCAGCTGTTTTATCCGCACTGCGCCGCACTTATACACGTGCAGCTTTTTCAACTCCGGTTGTATTTAGCGAACGTGTGAAGTAACAAAAGGAAGTTTTACAACTTCAGATTGTGATTCCCGGCCTCTCACATCAACAATGAGTTGATCCCCCACGGCAACTTCCTTTGAGACTAAAGCCAAAGCAATGCCGTGTTTTAGAGTTGGTGAGAAGGTTCCGCTTGTTACTTCGCCAACTACTTCACCTTGTGAGTTTTTCACACTCATCCCTGCTCGAGGGATGCCGCGATCTAGTGACTTGATTGCCACACTCTTGCGCTCTACTGAGCCACTCTTTTGTGAGAGTAATACATCAGACCCAATAAAGGATTCCTTCTTCCAGCCAACTGCCCATGAGGCACTTGCTTCAACGGGAGATATGGCAAGAGAGAGTTCATGTCCGTGCAAGGGATAGCCCATCTCAGTTCGCAAAGTGTCACGAGCTCCGAGGCCGCAAATCAATCCATCAAGCGGGGCAATAGCTTTCACTAGTGCATCCCACACAGCCACTGCATCTTTTGCGTGTGGCAGTAATTCATAACCAAGTTCGCCTGTGTATCCGGTGCGACACAAAATTACATCCGCACCGACAATAGATACGTGTGCAAATGCCATGTAATCGATCTCTGTATTGATGCCGAGTGCTTCTAGCACCTTTGGAGCTAGTGGTCCCTGCACCGCTAATACTGCGTAATCATTATGAAGATTAGTGACTGTAATTCCAGCTGGTGCTTGTTTTTGCAAAACAGCAACAACATCTGTTGTGTTGGATGCGTTTGGTACAAGGAAGAAATCTGTTTCGCTGTTTCGATAAGCAATCAGGTCATCAACAACTCCACCTTGGGGAGTGCACAGCAAGGTGTATTGAGCAGAACCATCTGCAATCTTTGTCAGATCATTTGTGAGACATTGATTCAAAAAATCCAGTGCACCTTCGCCTCTAACCGAGGCCTTGCCCAAGTGGGAGACATCAAAGATTCCCACACGCTCGCGGACAGCGGCGTGCTCGGCCAATACGCCTGCGCCTGGATACTCAATCGGCATCAACCATCCACCAAAATCAGCCATCTTGGCGTTGAGGTCTAGATGCTTTTGATTGAGGGGCGATGTCTTCATTGCGCAAACCTACCAATACATCTATTAGGCTTCCTCTTATGAGCACACTAAAGATTTCTGATGGCGTCGTAAAAGATGAGGTTTTGGTTTTAGGACTTACCTCAACAAATTCAAAGGGCGGTATCGCTATCGAAGCCGGTGATATGGCCATCGATACTAAGACGATTCTTTCGCAGTTGGTCGATATGGGTGCCACGGGAAAGGCCGATGAGATAACCAAACTTCCAGGCTCCCATGTTCGTCTTTTAGTTTTTACCGGTCTTGGAAAGAAATCAGCAACCTACACACATGAAACTTTGCGCAGAGCTGCAGGTAGCGCATCGCGCGCATTGGCGGGTAACTCTGCAGCGACATTTTCATTGCCTGCAAAGAGCTTGGCTGAAGTTGCTGCCGTTGCCGAAGGCGCGGCCCTTGGTGCCTACTCATTCACAGAATTTCGCGGCTCAACCAAAGATGATCATAAAGCTCCTTTAAAAACCATCACCGTGCATTCAAAGTTGGCATCATCTGCCGAGGCAAAGGCATCGGTAGTTCGAGCAGCGGTGATTGCAAAGTACACATACTTAGTGCGTGATCTAATCAACACTCCCCCAAGCCACTTAACTCCAGACTCCTTTACCAAGAAATTAGCTGCAGTTGTTAAGTCGGCAGGTGGCGCAAAATCTGGATTAAAGATTCAGATCTGGGATGAAAAGCAACTGAAGGCACAGGGCTTTGGTGGAATTATTGGTGTTGGTCAAGGATCTGCTAACCCACCGCGTTTGCTCCATATTTCTTACACACCGAAGGGCAAAGCTGCAAAGCGCTACGCCTTCGTTGGTAAGGGAATTACCTTTGACACAGGTGGTCTTGCTCTAAAACCTGCGTTAGGTATGGAAGCAATGAAATCTGACATGAGTGGTGCTGCGGCTGTCAGCGCTGCCGTTATTGCAATTGCAGAATTAAAGTTAAATGTTGCAATCGAGTCTTGGGCACCACTTGCTGAAAACATGCCAAGTGACACAGCGACTCGCCCATCTGACATCATCACAATCTTTGGTGGCAAGACTGTTGAAGTCCTCAATCCTGATGCTGAGGGTCGACTTGTTTTGGCTGATGGATTGATGAAGGCACAGAGTTCAAAGAACAAATTGGATGGAATTATCGATGTTGCAACATTGACCGGAGCCCAAGTTGTGGCACTCGGAACTCGCACGAGTGCGGTCATGACAAACAACCAAGAGTTCAGCGATGACTTCTTAGCTGTTGCAGCTCAGTGCGGAGAACAGTTCTGGCCTATGCCTTTGCCTGAAGAGCTCCGTGCATCATTGGATTCGCCAGTTGCAGATCTTGCAAACATCGGAGATCGAATGGGTGGCATGTTGGTTGCCGGTCTTTTCTTGAAAGATTTTGTGAACCCTGAACTTCCATGGCTTCACCTGGACATTGCAGGACCTGCCTATAACGAGGCAAAGCCCCATGGCTACACCCCAGTTGGCGGAACAGGCATAGCCCTGAGATCACTTGTGACATTGGCCGAACAAGCGTAAATCTGCCCCTATGCATTTAGAGGTTTGACCCTCTTTGAGGCAAGATAGGCACATAGCCCGCTTGGGCCTTTGAGAGGAGCTGTTCATTGTCTCAATTTGATCTTGTCATCCTTGGTGGTGGCAGCGGGGGTTATGCCGCAGCATTACGCGGCTCGCAATTGGGTCTTTCCGTAGCCCTGATCGAAGCAGACAAAGTCGGCGGCACCTGTTTGCACCGTGGGTGCATTCCTACTAAAGCTCTTCTTCACTCAGCTGAAATCGCAGATGGCGCACGCGATGGCGCACACTTTGGAGTTAAGTCCACTTTTAACGGCATCGATATGGCCGGAGTTAATTCATACAAAGATGGCGTCATTAATAAGTTGTATAAGGGATTGTCAGGTCTAGTTAAGTCTCGTGGGGTTACCTTTATTGAAGGTCACGGAAAATTAGTGGCAAAAGATACTGTTGAAGTAAACGGAACCCGTTACACCGGTAAGAATGTAATTCTTGCCACAGGATCATATGCAAAGACTTTGCCTGGACTTGAAATTGATGGCGACAAAATCATTACCTCAGATCATGGAACAAAGTTGAACTATGTTCCAAAGAGTGTCATTGTTTTAGGTGGCGGAGTTATCGGCTGTGAATTTGCCTCAGTATGGAAATCATTTGGTTCTGAAGTAACAATCATCGAAGGCTTGCCACACTTAATCGCACTTGAAGATGAGTCCTCGAGCAAGCAACTAGAGCGAGCATTCCGCAAGCGTGGAATTAACTTTGAATTAGGCGTGCGATTCCAATCTGCAGTTAAGACCAAAAAAGGCGTTACGGTCACACTAGAAGATGGCAAAACTTTTGACGCTGAGATCTTGATGGTTTCTGTTGGACGAGGACCAGTTTCTGCCAACCTCGGCTATGAGGAACAAGGCATCACAATGGACCGCGGATATGTCTTAGTTGATGACAAGTGCCGCACTAACATTCCAGGTATTTGGGCGGTAGGAGACTTAATCCCTACATTACAGCTGGCTCACGTTGGCTTTGCCGAAGGAATTTTGGTTGCCGAAGAGATTGCAGGATTAAATCCTCGCGCAATTAATTACGACGGCATTCCACGGGTTACATACTCAGATCCCGAAGTTGCATCAGTTGGTTTAACAACTGCTGAGGCAAAAAAGCGCGGACATGATGTAGTTGAGCTTTCATATGATTTAGCCGGTAACGGTAAAGCACAAATTCTTAATACCGCGGGATCTATCAAACTCATTGCTCAGAAAGATGGACCAATTCTAGGAATCCACATGGTTGGCGCACGAGTTGGCGAATTATTGGCTGAAGCAGAATTAATCTATAACTGGGAGGCACGTGCAAGTGATGTGGCTCCTTTGATCCATGCACACCCAACACTGTCAGAGGCAATGGGCGAAGCTCATATGGCTCTTGCAGGTAAACCGCTTCACGCACACGGATAACCAAGGAGAAACAACAATGACATTTTCAGTAACGATGCCAGCACTTGGCGAAAGCGTTAGCGAAGGCACAGTCACTCGTTGGTTAAAAGCCGAAGGTGATCATGTAAATGTTGATGAGCCGCTTCTAGAAGTTTCAACTGACAAGGTTGATACCGAGATTCCTTCACCAGTTGCTGGAACTCTACAAAAGATTGTTGTGCAGATTGATCAGACTGTTCCTGTGGGAGCAGAGCTTGCGATTATTGCTGACGGTGCTGCAGCACCTGCACCTGTCGCAGCGGCTCCAGTGGCTGCCCCAGTTGTTCAAACTCCAGCACCAGTTGCTGCTGCACCAGTTGCAGCACCTGCACCAACTGGTGCCGGCACTGTTATCACCATGCCTGCCCTCGGTGAGAGCGTTTCTGAAGGAACAGTTACTCGTTGGTTAAAAAACATTGGTGACTCAGTTGCAGTTGATGAAGCGCTCCTAGAAGTTTCAACTGACAAGGTTGATACAGAAATTCCTTCACCCGTTGCAGGAACTCTTCTTGCTATTGATGTTGCAGTTGATACAACTGTTCCAGTTGGAGCGCGTCTTGGCTTAATTGGTGCTACTAACGGCGCCGTGGCTGCTCCTGCACCAGTTGTTGCAGCACCAGTTGTTGCAGCACCAGTTGTTGCAGCACCAGTTGTTGCAGCTCCTGTTACCCCAGCACCTGCACCAGTTGTTGCAGCTCCAGTTGTTGCAGCACCGACACCAGTTCCATCTGCTGCAGTGTCACAACCAGCAGATGCATATGTCACTCCCCTAGTTCGCAAACTAGCAACAGAACTCGGCGTCAATCTTGCACAAGTTACTGGCACTGGCATTGGCGGCAGAATTCGTCGTGAAGATGTTGAAGCTTTAGCTCGTCCTGCAACACCTACTGCATCTGCACCTGCCGCATCTGCACCTGCCGCATCTGCGACAGCCACAGCAAAGGCACCATCAGTTTCTGTGTCACCACTTCGTGGAACTAAAGTGAAGATGTCTCGTCTTCGCAAAGTAATCGCGGTGAGAATGGTTGAATCACTTCAGGTCAGTGCGCAATTAACAACAGTTATTGAAGTAGATGTTACAAAGATCGCACGTCTTCGTGATCGCTCTAAAGCAAGCTTTGAAGAACGCGAAGGTGTGAAACTCTCATTCCTCCCATTCTTTGCTGTTGCAGTATGTGAGGCACTCAAGCAACATCCAGTACTTAACTCTTCTGTAGAAAATGACGAGATCACTTATCACGGCGCAGAACATCTAGCTATTGCCGTTGACACTGAGCGAGGATTGCTCGTTCCGGTGATCGCAAATGCTGGTGATCTAAATATCGGTGGAATAGCGCGAAAGATTGCAGACCTTGCAGCACGTACACGCGATAACAAGGTAACTCCCAATGAATTAGGTGGCGGAACATTTACCCTCACAAATACAGGAAGTCGCGGCGCTTTATTTGATACCCCAATTATTAATCAACCACAGGTTGCAATCCTTGGGTTAGGCGCAGTTGTTAAGCGTCCGATGGTTGTTCGCGGAGAAGATGGCGGAGAAACAATTGCTATCCGTTCAATGGTGTATCTAGGACTCTCCTATGACCATCGCGTTGTAGATGGCGCAGATGCAGCACGCTTCCTTGTCACTCTAAAAGAACGCCTCGAAGGTGGCGCTTTCGAGTCAGATCTAGGACTGTAGGTCAGCTATGTCAGTTCCCCAACGCATTGCGATTACGGGTGCCTCAGGACTAATCGGTACCGCACTTGTTGGCCACTTAAAGAGTGAAGGTCATACTGTTCAGCGCCTAGTGCGCCGTGCACCAGTTGCAGCAGATGAAGTGCAATGGGATCCACAGACTGGATTTATAAACTTGGAACCACTTCGTGGCGTGGATGCAATCATTCATTTAGCTGGAGTCGGCGTTGGCGACAAGCGATGGAACAAAAAGTATAAGAGCGAGATTTTGAATTCCAGATTGCTCGGTACAACTGCGATCGCAAACGCCGTTGCAGAACTAAAGCCACAGGTGTTTATTTCGGCCTCTGCTATTGGTTGGTATGGCGAGAGTGGAAACCGCGCAGTTGTTGAAACTGATCGTGCTGGAGATGACTTCTTGGCTGTTGTTTGCAGAGAATGGGAAGCTGCGGCAGATCTTGCAGGTGAAGTTCGCACGGTAAAAATTCGCACAGGTTTGGTCTTAGACCCAACGGGTGGTGCACTTGGAAAGATGCTTCCACTATTTCGCTTAGGTCTTGGCGGCAAGATGGGCAATGGCAAGCAATGGTGGTCATGGATAACTTTGCACGATCAGATCAGGGCAATTGTTTTTGCATTGGAAAATCCAATTTCAGGCCCAGTGAATCTAACTGCTCCAAATCCTGTTACAAATCAAGAGTTCACATCAGCACTTGCTCGCGCCATGCATCGTCCTGCACTCTTTCCAGCACCAGCTCTGGGGCTAAAGATTGCTTTAGGTGGTTTTTCATCTGAGATTCTTGGATCTAAGCGCGTAATTCCACACGTTCTACAAGAAGCAGGCTTTACCTGGGATTATCCACACATCTCTGAAGCACTCGCACAACTAGTCGAGGATTAATTGAGCCGCAAGGCGACCTGAAAAAAGTGCGCCCTGCTGTGATGGAACCGTGCGGTGATCACCGGCGACAAAATGATGATCGTTAATTCTCATACTTTGTGAGAGTGCTCGACCAACATTGTGAATTGGCAATGCAGCAGGTATTTCATACTTGGCAATGAACTGCCAAGCATAGGTATCTACTCCCCACAGGATCGCCAAATGGCGTCGCACATCAGATTCAGTGACATTTAAATCAGTAGTTGTTGACACTAAATGTTGATTTGCAGGAGCGTAACTTGATGAAACATCTGACATAACAACTGAATTAATGATCGGTCCACGTCTTTGGCCATCCACAACCAACCGTCCATTACCTGATGGATTTTCGGAAACGGCGTGATACCAAGTGATGCAGCCGGCCATGCGAGGCACTTCTGTTAAATCAAGTAACTGGGTGGCAGTAGTCGCATCTGTTGCAATGAGAATCTTGTTGGCCGTATAAGTGCCATTGTTGGTGTGCACAGATGTTTTCTCTATTCCATCCACCCTGGTGTTATAGACAATATTGCTAACACGGTGTGCAAGTGCCTTGGAGAGCTCCCCAACACCGTTGAGTGGAACACCGGGCCTTCCATTCACAAAACTTTTGATAATTGAATGCCCATACATGGCATCAACATTGTCTGGGTCTGTTAAGAAAACCCCTTGTAAGAATGGACGCAACACTCTTTCATAACATGTTCCGGTACTGCGAAGAGCTAGCCCGATCGAATTACCTGGTTTTGTTCGACCCGCAATGAATCTCAACAATGCAATCTTTTCTGGGATAGTGCCAGTTGCTCTATTTAATGCAGTCCAAGGCACCTGGCGAGGATCACCAATCACATGACGTCGATCCCCCAGGCACACTTCGATCACTCTTGGGGCTTCAATAAAATCTAACTCCCTAAGCACATTGAGCTCTTGCAGCGCTGGGTACTGCGCATTAATCAGCTGAAACCCTCGGTCGCAAATGAATCCATCAATAACATCACTTGCCACTCGACCACCCGCGCGATCAGAGGACTCAATGACTCTTACATCAACACCTGCAGCTTCTAGATTAATAGCGGCGTTAAGTCCTGCTAAACCTGCACCAACAATTAGTACTTCAGCGTGCACGTGTACCAATTTCACGGGCTTGGTCAATTATTGCGGCAACTAACAATGCATCTGAATTAGGGATCGGCCATGGTGCACCTGCCGAGATCGCTAATTCAACTGCCTTATAGAAATGACCATAATTTCCTGGAATGGATTCAATCTCTTCAACAAGATCCCCACGATGTAGGAAGGCTTGTGAGGTAGTTGGGTAAGTCCAGGTTCCATTTTCTGGAAACTTACCGGCGCGCAAAAGAGCTTCTTGTGGATCTAAATCATTTATGACTAGTGCTCCCTTTGTGCCCAGAATCCGAATTCGTGGACCAGGTGCACCAACAACAGCGCTTGCTGACAGGTATGACATCACTCCACTGTCGTGGCGTAAAACCAGGAGGGAATCATCATCTGCTCCTCCGCGCAACGATCGAACGCTAGCGGTAACAAGTTCTGCCGAACCAAACCAATCAATTGCAGTTGAGATCAAGTGTGGTTGTAGATCTAAAAGTTGCCCACCACCATCGGCAGCAGACATATTCTCTCGCCATGAGGTTGCATTTAGTTCTGGCCTAAATCTTTCAAACCGCGAATCAATTCTATGAACTTCACCCAATACCCCACTTGCTAACACCTTCTTTATCGTGAGTGCATCACTATCCCAACGACGATTAAAGAAAGTTGAGACCGCTACTCCGGCCGACTGACCCGCATTAACAATCTCCTTAGTTTCGGCCAAAGTGCGACCCATTGGCTTATCAACCACAACTGGGATACCCGCCTTTATCGCCCCTAATGCGTGCTGGGCATGAACCAAATTTGCTGATGCAACAACTACTAAATCAAGCCGTTGTGCAACCAGCTCTTCAATAGTTGCAACTACGGTTGTGCTGGGAAAATCTGAAAGCGCATGTGCTGAACGCTCTGAATTTCCAGTTTGCACGGCAGCAACCTCAAAGCCACATCCCTTAAGCAATGGTGCGTGAAAGTATCGCCCGGCTAATCCATACCCTGCGATACCTACACGTAAACTCATGCTAACTATTCTGTAACTTAGAAGGCCACCAGACTTTTCCACCAATATCGTGGACAAGAGCCGGTACTAAAATCGTGCGGACAATCAAAGTATCAAGCAGAACACCGAAGGCAACTGCAAAACCAAGTTCAGCTAAGAACACCAGTGGTAACACTCCGAGTACTGCAAATGTTGCCGCTAGAACAATTCCCGCAGAAGTGATGACGCCACCTGTGACGGTTAAGCCCTTGATTACACCTGCTCGTGTTCCGATCTTGGCGCTTTCTTCTCTCACGCGCGTCATTAAGAAGATGTTGTAATCAATTCCAAGTGCCACTAAGAAGATGAAGGCAAAGAGTGGGAACGATGTGTCAGCTCCCTTGAATCCAAAGATATTCTCAAAGACGAGCTGACACGCTCCAAGTGTTGCAAAGAATGACAAAACTACAGTTCCCAAAAGTAAAGCTGCCGACAAAATA
This sequence comes from Actinomycetota bacterium, assembly GCA_947488645.1. GTDB lineage: Bacteria > Actinomycetota > Actinomycetes > Nanopelagicales > Nanopelagicaceae > Planktophila. The sequence continues at coordinate 9,883 of CANLAC010000007.1, forward strand.
CTACGTAGAAGCAGCCCAAGAATAATAGTAATTAGTACTAGAACTATTGGAATAATTGTGCGGTTGTCACGATTTGCCGAAACATCTGTGTCATAGGCAACGGCAGTGCTTCCTCCAACAAGGATTTTTGGATCAATTGCATGAACCGCTTGGCGAATGACTGGAATGATCTCTCGGGCTTCTACTGAGTCTGGATTAAGGGCCAAAGTTGCGTTCAAGACAACCTTTCCTTCAACTACCTTAACTTCAGAAAGAGGTTGACCAGGGATTGCAGGGGTCATTCGCATGGGCTCAACTGATGAAACGCCTTCAACGTTTTTAAGCGCCGATGAAACGGAGTCAACAAGTGATACTGGAACAATCAGTTCTGTTGGTTGCCCTGAGCCTCCTGGGAAATGCTCACCTAATAGTTCAAGACCGACAACTGAATCTGGGCGCTGCGTGAAAGCATCAGCTGTAGATAATCCCCTTGCATTCAGTGTGGTTGAGAAACCAGCCAAAATTGAAAGCACGATTGCGGTCAGAATCCACAGTTTGCGAGGACGCTTCTCAACTGCAGAGCCGATCTTGGCCCAGGTACCCGTTAGTTGAGAATTAACATCATCATTTCTAGGAATGCGTGGCCAGAAGACCCAACGACCAAAGGCCACTAAAAGTGCAGGCAACAGCGTAAGGATCACAACCATCGCAGCTGCAATGCCGATTGCACCAACTGGCCCTAATCCTCTGTTTCCAGAAAGATCACTCAGCAACAAAACTAGTAATGCTGAAATTACAGTTGCACCAGATGCCACGATTGGTTCAAAGACGCCTTTCAAGGCAGCCTTCATTGCCTGCGCGGGATGATCGTGGTGATGTAACTCTTCCCGGTAACGAGAAATTAGCAGAAGCGCGTAATCTGTTGCGGCACCAAGTACTAATACCGAGAGAATTCCTTGAGACTGCCCGTTGAGATCAATGATGTCATTTTTGGTTAATAGATAAACAAGACCACCAGCGGTCGACAATGCGATAACAGCAGAAAACAATGGCAAAATCCAAAGGACTGGAGACCGGTAAACAACAATCAAGATAAGTGCGACTACAACTAATGTTGTTAGAAGTAATGAGGAGTCAATTCCCTCAAAGGCACCAAAGAGATCGCCCAGGAGTGCGCCAATTCCGGTCACATTGGATGTTAGCCCGACACTCTTTGCAAATTCTGCTGAATCTTCGCGAAGCGTCTCTATGACTTCTGGCAGTGCTGGTTTGTTGTTTGGCAATAAGTCGGTGGCGATTTCAGATTTAAATGGCAGATTTACTAGAAGTGCTTTGCCATCTTGTGAAGGGAAAGCAAAAATCTGTTCACCTTCTGTTAAGTACTTAGAAATCGGCACATCTGTGCCAATAATCTTCTCTGAACCAAGCTGTGAAAGGTGGGCATTCAAAGCCGCGATTTTTGTTTGATCTACTTCTCCAACATAGAGAACCAAGGTTGGTAAGTTCTGATTTTGATCTTGATTAAACTTTTCAATTATTTTTGCAGCCTGAGTCGATTCAGCGCTATCTGGCAAGAATGCCGAGTTGTCATTTTCTTGGACCGTCGAGAGCTTGCCAAAAAGGGGACCAAAGACACCGCTTGCGCCAAACCACAGGAAAATAACTAGTAATGCGTAGGCAAGTGGGCGGCGACTCTTCTTTATGGATGTGGAAGACACTGAGTGAGACCTTTCGACCTTGAATTGGTAAGAACCCAAGCCTACCTTTAGGCTATGCATGTGCCAGTTCTTGAAACTCAATCCACAGCGACAATCGCACTTTCGCGCCACGGATTAGTGGATTATCAAAAGGCTTGGGATCTGCAACGAGAAATTCACACAGATGTTGCCGGTGGTTCACGGCCTAATACTTTGCTTTTGTTAGAGCACCCTTCCGTGTATACCGCGGGCCGTCGAACCGAAGATTCCGAACGCCCTACTGATGGCACTCCTGTTATCGATGTCGACCGCGGAGGCCGAATCACATGGCATGGTCCAGGCCAACTCGTGGGATATCCAATTGTGAAGCTATTAAAACCAACTGAACTTGTGGGCTTTGTCCGGGAGATTGAAGCCGCACTCATTCTGGTCTGCGCAGATTTAGGTGTCACCGCAATTCGGATTGAGGGACGCTCTGGGGTTTGGATTCAGGACTCTCGAGGCGACAGGAAAATTGCAGCAATCGGAATTCGCGTAGCAAAAGGAACGACCATGCACGGCTTTGCACTCAATGTGAATCCCGATCTTGCGGCGTTTGGACAGATTGTGCCATGTGGAATTGCTGATGCCGATGTAACATCACTGGAAATCGAACTTGGCCGAACAATTACTATTGATGAAGTTGCACCCCTAGTCGAAAGACATGTATCTGAATCATTGAAAAAGGTGAGCGTATGACAATGGCACCTGAAGGCCGCAAACTTCTTCGCATTGAAGCTCGTAATGCGGAAACACCCATTGAGCGAAAGCCAGAGTGGATTAAGACTCGAGCAAATATGGGTCCTGAATACACACGACTACACAGTCTGGTTAAGTCCGAGGGTCTACACACCGTTTGCCAAGAAGCAGCTTGCCCTAACATCTTTGAATGCTGGGAAGATAAGGAAGCAACCTTCCTAATCGGCGGAGATCGTTGTACTCGTCGTTGCGATTTTTGCAACATTGATACAGGAAAACCACTAGCAATTGATCGTGCTGAACCATTTAAAGTTGCAATGTCTGTTAAAACTATGGGGTTGCGTTATGCGACCATCACCGGCGTTACCCGCGATGACCTTGAAGATGAGGGATCATGGCTATATGCAGAGACGATTCGTAAAGTCCACGAGTTGAACCCAGGTACTGGTGTTGAAATGTTGGCACCAGATTTCAATGCCAACCCTGATCTGCTCAACCCGATCTTTGAAACTAGGCCTGAAGTTTTTGCCCATAATCTTGAAACGGTTCCACGTATTTTCAAGCAAATTCGCCCCGCCTTTACATATGAAAAGTCTTTACGAGTATTGAGAATGTCTCAGGATTTTGGTTTGATCACAAAATCTAACTTGATCCTTGGCCTTGGCGAAACACGAGAAGAGGTTTCACAAGCACTTGTAGATCTACACAGTGCAGGCTGTGACCTCATCACAATTACCCAATATTTGCGTCCAACCAATAAGCACCACCCAGTGGAGCGTTGGGTTAAGCCACAGGAGTTTGTTGAACTTGCTCAAGAAGCAGAAGAAATAGGTTTCCTAGGCGTAATGAGTGGGCCACTTGTTCGCTCTTCTTACCGTGCTGGGCGTCTGTATAAGCAAGCCATGGAAAAGAAGGCGGCTCGTGGCTGATCTGGTCTATCCCCCAGTTATTGTTCTTGTAAAGAGCTTTTGGAAATACCTTGGATTTAGATTTGATTTTCAAGGTCAAGATAATGTTCCTCGTAAGGGTGGTGCAATTCTTGCCATTAATCACACAAGTTATTTAGATTTCGCTTTGGCTGGCACCGCGGCATTACCCGCCAATCGCTACGTGCGCTTTATGGCTAAGAAAGAGTTGTTTGATAACAAAGTAGCTGGCCCATTGCTGCGCGGAATGCACCACATCAATGTTGATCGAAGCAACGGCTCTGCATCTTTTGTTGCCGCATTGCGTGCGCTAAAAGCCGGTGAAATTATTGGCATTTTTCCCGAAGGCACGATTTCAACTAGCTTTGAAATCAAGGGGTTGAAGTCTGGAGCTGTTCGTTTAGCGATAGGTGCTGGGGTCCCTGTGATACCAACAATTGTGTGGGGCGGCCAGCGCGTCTACACAAAGGCTGTTAAGCCAAGTTTTAAGCGAGGCAAAATTCCGGTCACTGTTTCTTTCGGTGCACCAATTACCTATTCTCGCGATACCGATATTGAGGTCGCTGAAGCGCATCTGCGCGAAGTAATGATCCAATTGTTGCGTGATGTCCAAGAGAAATACCCTGATAGCCACGTGGGCCAGCGCTGGGCACCTGTGCGTCTTGGTGGAACTGCCCCTGCCCCACTAAACTAACAATATGTTTAAGAGAAAAGCTAAAGAAAAGAAGATCAAGACTCCTCGCTTTCAAACCATTCGTGATGCATATAAGGTCACCAAGCAGGTTAAGCCATGGATCCCAGTAGCACTAGCCGGTATTTTTCTTGGTTCATGGGCAGTTGGAATCGGTATTGGCGCAGCACTTGATCACCCTTTCTACTTTGCATTTATCTCCTTCCCTCTTGCCGCATTACTTACTCTTTTGTTTTTCACTCGCCAAGCAGGAACTGCTGCTTACGCCGCAATTGAGGGACAAATCGGTGCAGGTGCAAGTGTCTTGATGGCTATTCGCAAAGGATGGACAACAACTCCGGCGGTTGCTGTAGCTCGAAATCAAGACATGGTGCATCGCAGTGTTGGACGCGCTGGAATTGTTTTAACGGGTGAGGGTTCACAATCTGTTCGACAGATGATGGCTGATGAAAAGAAGAAGGCTGAGCGTTTTGCACCAGGAGTTCCAGTTATTGAAATTCTTGTCGGGAATGAAGATGGTCGAATTCCAATTCAAAAACTACAACGCCATATGCGACGTCTTCCAAAGAAGTTATCTGCTCATCAAATGCGTGAAGTGCGTGCGCGCTTAAAGGCTGTTGGCGGAATGTCTATGCCAATTCCCAAGGGCCCGATGCCAACTAGAGCACCAAAGGGTCGTTAACTTCTAGTTAGAACAGAGCCGCTCAATCGCTCGTGTATTCCTCTACCGTTTTCATCAAAGGTGACCGCAAAAATTACTGTTACTAGTAACGCTGAACGAATCAGGGCTTGAACCGGAGAAATTGCTCCCCCATCGGCAAATCGAATGATTCGAATTCCAAACAACCTGTGTCCCAAAGTGGCCCCTTGAAGGGCAGAGAGAATTGCGATCTCGACAAAGAACAGAGCCAGAACGCTCAGTGAGCGATTCGGTGCCATTGCGCCCACTCCTCCTGTGGAGGCAGTCACAATGAAATAGCAGGCCAGCCAATCCACCATGAGAGCGGCGAAGCGGCGCCCAAGGCTCACACGCTTGAATTCAAAGCTCATGTGGCAAGGGTAACTGGCAAACGGCCCAGACGTAACATGGATTTAACAAGCGGGTTATGCCATTTTCACTCTATGGACCTAGGGTTCAACTACTCAAAGCGCGCAGGGCTCAATGACGAGAGATTTAGCGCATCACATGTGAAATTGGGAGAAGCATGTTTAAGAACGCAGCAGAAATCTTTGCATACATTAAGAAAGAGGATGTCAAATTAGTTGACGTTCGCTTTACGGATCTACCTGGTATCCAGCATCACTTCAACGTTCCTGTTGAATCATTTGATGAAGCGGTATTCACAGATGGCCTAATGTTTGATGGTTCATCTATTCGCGGGTTCCAAACAATCAATGAATCAGATATGAAACTCTTACCAGTTCCATCGTCTGCATACGTGGATCCATATCGTAAAGAAAAAACCCTCATTATTATTTTCTCTGTACACAATCCAGTAGATAACACGCCATATAGCCGTGATCCTCGTGGAGTTGTTGCAAAGGCTGTCGAGTACATGCGTTCGCTTGGATTTGCTGACACAGCATTCTTTGCACCAGAAGCAGAATTTTATGTTTTCGATAGCGTGCGTTTCAAGACAACAATTAACTCAGCTGTTCACGAGATCGAATCATATGAAGGCGCTTGGAACACTGGCGTTGAATACGATGCTGATGGAACACCTAACCGTGGATACCGCACTCGTGTAAAGGGTGGTTACTTCCCAGTTTCTCCAACAGATCAATTCGCAGATCTTCGCGATGAAATGGTTATGCAACTTGGCAAGGTTGGACTACTTGTTGAGCGCTCACACCACGAAGTTGGAACTGCTGGTCAAATGGAAATTAACTACCGCTTCACAGACATCTTGAGCGCAGGCGATGATGTCATGAAGTTCAAGTACGTTATTCG
>CANLAC010000008.1 GCA_947488645.1 Actinomycetota bacterium
TGCTCTTATGGCAGCAGGCCTTGTCTTATTCCTTCTGACTTTGACGGTAAATGCTATTTCTGATGTATTGATCAATAAGTTTGGGAAAAAAGGCCGATGACTCAAACTACTATTCCAAAACCTCAAAAACCTTGGGGCACATCAATTGCACAGCGATTGGCTACCGCGGCCATATTAGCTCTGGCCGCTGTTCTAGCAGGTGCGGCTATAGAGTTCACAGGACTCAGTGGCAAGTTGGGTTTTGCCGCAGCATACTTTTTCTTCGCAAGTCTTTTGATTTTTGTGCAGCAACTACGTCTTCGTGATTTAGCAGCTGCAAAGGATTCTCTGCTTAGCAGTTTTGCATTTCTGGCGATGACCATAACATTGATTCCGATTGTCAGTATTGTTTCAACAGTTTTTCTTAAGGGCTATAAAGGAATCCACTTTGGCATGTTTACCAATGACATGACACTGGCATCTGTTAATGACCCTGTTACATCAGGTGGACTTTTACACGCACTAGTTGGAACCATCATTATGGTGGGCGTTGCGCTCATTGTTAGTTTCCCAATTGGTCTTTTGACAGCGCTTTACTTAACTGAGATTCGCGGCAGCCTAGCTCGCCCAATTAAGTTTCTTGTCCAAGCAATGAGTGGTGTGCCATCTATTGTTGCTGGATTATTTATTCTTTCAATTTTGGTTATCCCTGTAACGCAAGAGTTAAATGGCTTAATGGGGTCATTGGCATTAAGTATTTTGATGATTCCAACAATTGCGCGAACAGCAGAAGAAATGCTTCTTTTAATTCCAAATGATCTTCGTGAAGCTGGAGTAGCACTGGGTGCTACTCAGTGGCGCACCGTTTCTGGAGTTGTGGTTCCTGCCGCCAAGAGTGGTTTGGTGACTGCGGTAATCCTTGGTATTGCTCGCATCATCGGTGAAACAGCACCAATTCTTCTTGTTTCAGGTGGAGCAGATGCACTGAACTTCAATCCAGCCTCTGGCCCAATGGGCTCGCTGCCGTTTTATATTTGGAAAGCATTCCTTACAGGTGGAACAGAAGAGGCTTATGCACGAGCGTGGGGCGGAATGTTGATCTTGCTCATTCTGATTATGGTTTTGTTCGGACTTGCCCGGTACTTCAGCGGTAGAAAGGTAGTTTGAGATGACGCCAACAGGAAATTCAAACAACGAAAACATGGAGAAAAAAATGCAGACAACGACGCCATCATCTCTTGCATCAGTTGCAGGCAATCGTGAGCAACGAGTCCCAGGGACCAACCTTCTCGGCACAGGTCTTGAGACACGTGGAGTGCACGCATGGTTTGGTACTAAGCATGTGCTCTCAGATGTTTCGTTGGACTTTGCTGCCGGTACCGTCACCGCGCTAATCGGACCTTCAGGCTGCGGAAAGTCAACGTATTTGCGCACACTAAACCGTATGCACGAATTCATTCCAACGGCTGCACTTGCTGGCGAAGTTCTACTAGATGGCAAGGATATTTACGCACCAGGAACTGATGTAACAAAGATCCGCCTACGTGTTGGCATGGTTTTCCAGAAGCCAAACCCATTCCCATCTATGACCATTGGTGAGAATGTTTTGTCTGGACTCAAGCTGGCTCAACTCAAGAAGAGCAATACCGATGAACTACTCGAGTCATGTCTGGTACGTGCAGGTCTTTGGACTGAGGTTAAGGATCGCCTTGGCGAGCACGGCGGTGCACTCTCTGGTGGACAGCAACAACGTTTGTGTATTGCACGTGCATTGGCTGTTGAGCCTCAAGTTCTTTTGATGGATGAGCCATGTTCTGCCCTTGACCCAGGATCAACTTTTAGAATTGAACAGACAATTTCCGAGTTGGCTAAGTCAATGACGATTGTCATCGTGACTCACAATATGCAGCAAGCTGCTCGCGTAGCTGACTACACAGCCTTCTTCCTATCTGACGGTGGCCCAGGAGTCATGGTTGAGACCGCTCCAACGAGCAAAATCTTCTCTTCACCAACAGATAAGCGCACCGAGGATTATGTGACAGGGCGTTTCGGATAACACCTGTTGTTCACCTAAGGTAAGGGTTTTGTTAACTTAGTTCTTGCCTAAATGTAACTCTGGCTGATTACTTTCGTAGATGTAAACGTCTTACCCTCCTACGAAAGGTATTAAATGAAGTTTTCACTTAAGGCAAAAGCATTCGCTGTTGCCGCAGTAATCGCAGTTTCATCTGCACAACCAGCACACGCTGTTGATCTAGCGGGCTCAGGTGCATCATTTGTGGTTCCTCTAGTAGAGGCTTGCAAGGCAGGCTTTGCTAAGAAGTCCGGACACTCATTTGTTTACACATCAACCGGTTCAGGAACAGGCAAGAACAACTCCGATAACAAAATTGGAGATTTTTGGTTTTCAGATTCAGCACACACAGGTGCTAACAAGCGCTCAACAATTTTCCATGCACCAATCGTTGCAGCTCCAATTGCAGTTCTAGTTAACCTTCCTGCAAAGAAGGACATCTACCTTTCTTCAACTACGGTTGCAAAGATTTTCTCAGGTGCAATTACAAAGTGGAACGATCCAGCAATCGTTGCTGATAACAACCGCTCTGTTAAGACAACCGTTTACAAGAAGACTGCATCAGGAAACGTTGCTGTAGATAAGAGCGGAAAACCAATTGTTCTCCGTGAAGCTTCAAAAAACATTTACTACACACTTCCTAACAAGCCAATCAAGGTTGTTTTCCGTTCAGACACTTCAGGAACTTCAAACAACTTTACACGCTTCATGAATGGTGTGGCTCCAACAGTTTGGACAAAGCCAGCTAACGATGCATTCACAACTGCGTTCCCAGGAAACATCAACGACACTGCAAACATCGGTCGTATTGTTGGTGCAAACGGTTCACAGGGTGTTGCAACACTTGCTGCGAAGTCTCCATACTCAATCACTTATGCAGAAAAGCAATGGGGAACATCATTTGGTCTCCGCGCTGCATACGTTGGAAATGCTTCTGGAAACTTCACATACCCAGATTCAGCTGCAACATCAGCGTTCCTAGGCGAGGCTAAGCAAGCTGCTGACGGAATCGTTACTTTTGACTACAACACAAAGATTGCAGGCGCATACCCAATTGGAGTTGTTAGCTACATGTTGCTAGAAACTTCATATGCAGACAAGACAAAGGGAACAGCAGTTAAAGAACTCGCTGAGTACTTCTTGTCGTCAGAGTGTGCAACAGCTGCAGCCCCAAGTGGTTTTATTGCTATCGAGGGCACATTCCTTGCTAAGGCGAAAGAACTACTCGCACGAGCAAACAAGTAATCTAAAACTCAATAAATAAATAAAAGAACCCAGGGCCGCGAGGGTAGCCCTGGGTTCTTTTATGTTTTAAAACTGCTGCGCGCCTGGCAGGAATCGAACCTGCGACAACCCGCTTAGAAGGCGGGTGCTCTATCCGACTGAGCTACAGGCGCTTGTAGGAGGGTCGTAATGCATAGTCTACCCGTCACTACCACTAAGGTTTCATTCCATGGCTGAGTTCATTTATACGATGAAGAAGGCGCGTAAAGCGCACGGTGACAAGGTCATCCTTGATGACGTCACGATTATGTTTTACCCGGGCGCCAAGATTGGTGTGGTCGGTCCCAACGGTGCGGGTAAGTCAACTGTTTTGCAGATCATGGCCGGCTTACAGCAACCATCAAATGGTGAGGCCTACTTAACCCCCGGCTACACCGTGGGAATCTTGCTGCAAGAGCCACAGCTCAATGAATCTAAAAATGTTATTGATAACGTTAAAGAGGGCGTTGCAGAAACTGTTGCAATGCTTGCGCGCTTTGATGAGATTAGCGCCGAGATGGCAAATCCAGATGCAGACTATGACACTTTGTTGGCCGAGATGGGAAACCTTCAAGAGCAACTTGATCACCGCAATGCCTGGGAGCTTGATTCACAGTTAGAACAAGCAATGGATGCGCTTCGTTGCCCACCACCTGATGCTGATGTTTCTGTGCTTTCTGGTGGAGAAAAGCGCCGTGTTGCTTTATGTAAATTGCTATTGCAAGCACCAGATTTACTTCTATTAGATGAGCCAACAAACCACTTAGATGCAGAATCAGTTCTATGGCTTGAACAGCACCTCAATAAGTATGCAGGCGCAGTTGTTGCGATCACGCACGATAGATACTTCTTGGACAATGTTGCACAGTGGATTCTTGAACTAGACCGTGGCCGTGCCTATCCCTATGAAGGCAATTACTCGACCTACCTTGAAACAAAGGCAGCTCGTTTAAAGGTTGAAGGTCAAAAGGATGCAAAGCGCGCAAAGCGTTTGGCAGAAGAGCTTGATTGGGTTCGTCAAAATGCAAAGGGTCGCCAAGCAAAATCAAAGGCACGCCTTGCGCGATATGAAGAGATGGCAGCCGAGGCTGACAAGATGCGCAAACTCGACTTTGAAGAGATTCAGATTCCACCTGGCCCACGTCTTGGAAATGTTGTTATTGAAGTTAACAACTTAACAAAGGGCTACGGAGATCGTGTTTTAATTGAAGATCTTTCATTTACTCTGCCACGTAACGGAATTGTTGGAATCATTGGTCCAAACGGTGCTGGTAAGACAACGCTGTTTAAGACTTTGATGGGTATGGAAACTGCTGATTCTGGTGCGGTAAAAATTGGCGAGACTGTAAAGATTTCTTACGTTGACCAGAGTCGTGGTGGCATTGATCCTAAGAAGTCGCTGTGGGAAGTTGTTTCAGATGGGCAGGACTTTATTAAGGTCGGCCAAGTCGAAATGCCATCTCGTGCCTATGTCTCATGCTTTGGTTTCAAGGGCCCAGATCAGCAAAAAGCTGCCGGTATTTTGTCAGGTGGAGAACGTAACCGTTTGAACTTGGCGTTAACCCTTAAGCAAGGTGGAAACCTGTTGCTGCTGGATGAGCCAACAAATGATTTAGATGTTGAAACACTGGGATCACTAGAAAATGCGCTGCTGGAATTTCCTGGTTGTGCCGTAGTGATCTCTCACGATCGATGGTTTCTTGACCGTGTAGCAACTCACATCTTGGCCTATGAGGGTGAAGCAAAGTGGTTCTGGTTTGAAGGAAACTTTGAAAGCTATGAAGAAAACAAACGTGAGCGATTGGGCGCTGAAGCATCTCGCCCACATCGCATGACATATAGAAAGTTGACCCGCTAATGAGATTTACGAATAAGCAGTATGTGCGCTGGGGCGATCTAGATGCATTTGGTCATGTTAATAACTCAACATATTTAATCTTTGCTCAAGAGGCCCGCTATGCCTGGTCAAAGATGATTGAAATGGTTGTGGCTAGAGCAGAGGTTGATTTCATTGCTCCGATCTATACCGGTGATATCTATATCGATGTTGAAATCTGGGTTAATAAAATTGGTACATCTTCATTTGGAGTGACCTATGAAATGAAAAATGGGGATGAGCTTTTGGCAGTTGTTAAAACTGTTCAAGTAACTGTTTCGATGGATACCAAAAAATCGCGGCCTATCAATGATGCTGAGCGCGAATTCCTAAACAAATACCTGGAGAGTTAACAATGGCACCACTAGCACCACGAACCGAGCGTCCATGGTGGAGAGATGCGGTTACCTACCAGATCTATCCACGCTCATTTGCTGATGCAAATGGCGATGGAATTGGTGATGTTGAAGGTATTCGTTCACGCCTTCCATATTTAAAATCACTCGGTATTGATGCAATTTGGATTTCTCCTTGGTATCCATCACCACAACATGATCATGGCTATGACGTTGCTGATTACATGGATATCGAGCCTGCCTATGGAACATTGGCACAAGCAGAACAACTCATTAAAGAGACTCATGATTTTGGAATCAAGTTCATTGTGGACATTGTTCCTAATCACACATCAAGTGATCACAAGTGGTTCCAAGAAGCGTTAGCTGCAAAGCCTGGATCAAAAGAGCGTGATCGCTATATGTTCCGTGATGGCAAAGGTAAAAACGGAGATTTGCCACCTAATAACTGGGAAGCAGTATTTGGCGGACCTGCTTGGCAACGTGTCATCGAAGCAGATGGCACACCAGGGCAGTGGTACTTGCACCTGTTTGCAGTTGAACAACCAGATTTAAATTGGGAAAACCAAGAAGTTAAAGATCATCTAGAAGATGTTTTGAAGTTTTGGTTAGACCGCGGTGTTGATGGCTTCCGCATCGATGTTGCCCACGGAATGATCAAAGAAGCAGGATTACCAGATATTCGCATTGATCCAACAGCATCAATGCTGGGCACAGAGCACAAACCTTTCTGGGATCAAGAAGGCGTCCACGATATTTATCGTTCATGGCGCAAAATCTTTGATTCCTATCCAGGAGATCGCATGGCTGTTGCTGAAGCGTGGGTAAGTCCAGCATCTCGCATTGCGCGTTATGTGCGCGCAGACGAGTTACAGAACTCATTTAACTTTGAAATGCTCACAACGCTGTGGGATGCCAAGCAGATTAAGACAAAGATTGATAACTCCATTGAAGCGCTAGCAGAGGTGGGTGCCCCTACATCATGGGTATTTAACAACCACGATGTTGTGCGCTCAGTTGATCGCCTTGATCTTGGATTAACTAACCACGGTGATACAACGTTTTCTCGTCAAGGAGACCCAAAGAAACTCAACATTGCCCGCGGAACATTGCGTGCTCGTAGTGCAACCTTGATGACGCTGGCATTGCCTGGTGGAACATATTTGTATCAAGGCGAAGAAATTGGTTTGCCCGAGGTGCGCGATCTTCCTGAAGATCGTTTAACTGATCCACGGTGGAAGATGAGTGGTTTCCAAGATCGCGGTCGTGATGGTTGCCGCGTTCCGTTGCCTTGGTCTGCTGATCCCAAGGGTGGGTTTGGTTTTTCAACAAATGACGATCTAAAACTTTCTGAATCATGGTTGCCACAATCTCCTTGGATGGGCAAGTACGCAGTTGATACACAAGATGGTGTTGAAGGATCAACGCTAACGATGTATCGCCAAGCACTTGCTATTCGTAAGGCTGAAGCAGGCCTTGGTGATGGTCCAATGGAATGGATTGAAGCTGGCACAGATGTTGTTGCCTTTGAACGCCCAGGAGATTTTGCCTGCTACATCAACTTCGGTGCACCTATTGAATTACCAAGTAACAGCCAAATCTTGGTTGCAAGTGGACCGGTAACAGGACACACATTGCCAACAGACACTGCCGTCTGGGTTCGGTTAATTCCATAATGCCTAACACGCAGCTTCAAATCAAAGTTGTTAAGACATTAGCGACGGCCCAAGTTTTAAGCGGTGTTGGTGTTGCCGGAACCGTTGCTGCTGGATCGCTATTAGTTTCCTCTATTACAGATTCAGAAACTTTAGCGGGGCTGGCACAAACGAGCGCGGTACTTGGGGCAGCCGCATTGGCTCTGCCGCTTGCACGTTTAACTGCAAAAGGTGGTCGGCGATTAGCTTTAGCTGTTGGCTATATCGCTGGCGTAATTGGTTCGATATTTGCAATCACGGGTGGGGCTCAAAGAGATATTTTCTTAATGCTGATCGGAACATTTTTAGTTGGAGCAGCATCAGCTGCTGGATATCAAGCCCGCTTTGCAGCTATTGATCTAGCGACGACTGAAACAAGAGCCAAGCAACTCTCATTTGTCGTATGGGGTTCAACTATTGGTGCGGTGACTGGCCCAAACCTGATGGAGCCTGCTGGAAATTTGGCTGAAGGATTTGGTTTACCCAGACTTGTTGGCCCTTACATGATTTCAGCGGTAACTCTTCTTTGTGCATCTGTCGTTATTCTAATTTTCCTACGCCCTGATCCTTACCTAATTGCTAACAAGGAAAACCTTGAAACAAGTAAAAAGGGCTCCACAAAACTAGCTCTTCAGCACATTGGCAATAATCCAAAAGCTCTTTTTGCGATTCTTGCAATAGCTATAGGACATGTTGCAATGGTTTCAGTCATGGTGATGACTCCAGTACACATGGCACATGTTGATGTGTCACTTACTATCATCGGCTTAGTTATTAGCGTTCACGTGCTTGGCATGTATGCATTTTCACCGCTGGTTGGATCCCTCAGTGATCGCTTTGGAAGAGTGCGTATTATCCAAATCGGAATACTGACGCTTTTGCTGTCAACAATTATTTCCGGCAAGGCCCAAGCAGATGATGCCTATACCTTGGGCGTTGGTTTGTTTTTACTGGGATTGGGTTGGTCCTGCACGCTCATTGCTGGATCGACACTTCTATCAGAGAGTGTGTCGGCAGAATTTAAAGCATCATCTCAAGGTGCAAGTGACTTAGTCATGAATCTTGCAGGAGCTGGCGGAGGCGCAATAGCTGGTGTAATCATCGGAACGCTCAGTTATGGCTGGCTCTGCTTAGCTGCAGCCCTTCCTGTCCTTGCATTAGGTGTCATGTCTCTCAAATTCAAATCTATGCCACAAGCAAGCAATAAGATTAACCTTCTTCCATGAGCAACTTCTACGAACAAGTAGGCGGCGAGAAGTTCTTCGCAGATTTGGTTTCTCAGTTCTATGCTGTCGTTGCAACAGATCCCATCTTGCGTCCGATGTATCCAGACAATGATTTACAAGGTGCTGCCCAACGTCTGCAATGGTTTCTAGAACAATACTGGGGCGGACCTGATACTTACCAAGAAAACCGTGGACATCCACGTCTTCGTATGCGCCATGCGCAATTTTCTATTGATACAAAGGCTCGCGATGCGTGGCTTAATGCAATGCGACAAGCTGTAGATGGAGTTGATTTGGATGCAGCGCTAAAAGAGCAACTATGGGGCTATCTCGAAATGGCTGCACATTCGATGGTGAATCAACCAGATTGAGATTGATTTCCAACTTTTAAGATTTCACCATTGCGCAAGTACCAAAGTGTGCCTTGGCCATCTCGCACTGTTGTTACTCGTAGTCCAACTTTTTCAACTACGCCTTCAATTTCTAGGACATCAACTGAGTCGCCAACACCGTATTGATCTTCAATTAACATAAAGATTCCTGACAAAATATCGCGCACCAGTGTTTGTGCACCAAGTCCCACGGCAACTCCAACGATTCCAGCTGAAGCAATCAGTGGTCCTAAATCAAATCCAAACTCTCCCAGTGCCATAGCAAGTGCGATGATCCAGGTTGCAGTCTTTAGCGTTGCACTTAAGACTCCGCCGATTGTGCTTGCACGCTCTTTTTGACGAGCAACAATGTTGCGTGGTCCTGGGACCAAATCAGCAGATGCCAACTTGTTCATGGCGCGGGTAATTGCGCGAGAACCAAAAGTTTGAATGAAGGCTGCGCCTATAAGGATGATTAGAATGCGCAGGGGAGTCCCAGCCATCCAATCGAGGAAGTTACGCAGGGAGTCGCTCATAATGACGAGACCTTATCCAAATCTTTACCTAAAAGCCCCATTCAAATACCCACGCGGTCGGGTGTTTTGGTGCAAGATATGTCAATCGGTGCCAGCCAGGCGCTAGATCGGGAGCGATACATGTCGCGCACACTTGTCTTAAATGCCACCTACGAGCCGTTGGGTGTCATAACAGAGCGTCGCGCGCTGATCCTTGTCTTAAATCACCGAGCTGTAATGGTTGAAGATTCTGGCGAGATTTTACGATTTGCTGGCGGTCAGGTTTCATTGCCAGCAGTTGTGCGCCTCACAAAATTTGTTCGCATTCCTTATCGTCACTCTGTGCCACTTTCTCGCCGAGCAATTTTTGCTCGAGATGGTGGACGTTGTGTTTACTGCACGGCGCCTGCAACATCAATTGACCATGTGATTCCACGAAGTCGTGGTGGTGGACATAACTGGGAAAATGTTGTCTCTGCCTGTCACAAGTGCAACCACCTTAAAGCTGACAAACACCTCAAAGAACTTGGATGGCGTTTGCGAACCTTGCCTCGTGAGCCAGTTGGGGCAGCATGGAGAATTTTGGGTACAGGTCGCACAGATCACAGATGGTTGCCGTACTTGCAGCCATTTGGAGTGGCAGCGGCAACTGCATAAGTAATTTATACTTACACCCATGACTATATTTGAAGGTCCAGCAACATCGGCTCCAGGTTTATCTGTCTTTGAAACCGTTGTTACATTCCTTGTAATTCCTACAGTGATGTTTGTTGTGATCTCAGTACTTACCTATGCCGGCACTGCTACAAAGCAGAAGAAGTCATCAGTAATTACTGAAATCGAATAGTTACTTATCCAGTGCTTGCACCTTAAGCGCACGGATTAATCCATCCTGTGACTCTTTAACAAGCTTTCGCAAGACGGCAGGAGAATCTTTTCCTGCACCTGCTAGCCAGGCATTTGTTAGATCCACAGTTGATTGCTTCACAACCCATGATGGATAGAAACCAGAAACGAACTTTGCTGCCGGCTCATATGAGCGTGATTCCCAAACACTAATCAAGTTGTCGAAATACAGTGGCACAAATGGCTCAAGTAGCTTTCCCTGAATAGGGCGTTGGAAACCAGCAACAAGTGCCGAACGTATTGATGTTGCAACATCAGCATCTAACCCCTTGTTAAATGCATATGCTTTTGCATCACTTGTTGGCATGGCAGCTAAGCATGTCTCAAATGCCAAGTTGCCAGTTGTTGTGTTGTCCTTTGCAAGTTCGGCTTCTAGTTCTGCCTTTGTTGTTGCCCCACGCTCAGTGAGTGCAATCAGGAAGTACCAGCGAAGATCTGCATCAACCTTTAGCCCAGGAGCGCTGCCATTTAATAGTGCGCGAATATTGGCTGTTTGTGCTTCGGTGTGTGCGTTGATTGCAAATGCACGAGAGATCAGCAGTTGAAGGTCACTTCCTGCCGCTGACTTGTTGGTCAGTGCCCACAGTCCATTGGCTAACTTTTCACGGTAAGAATTACGGTTTGCATCTGTTGTGTATGCCTCAACAGATGTACCTAATTGTGCAAGGACGATATTTACAATTGCATCATCACTCTCACCTGCAAGACCGTTGAGCGCGATTTCAATGAAATCTGCTGATGAGATTTCAGCATCACGATGCATATCCCAGATAGCAGCCCAACATAGAGCGCGAGCCAGGGCATCATCAAACTTTCCTAGATGTGTTTTCAATGTAGCAATAGAGCGATTATCAAAGCGAAGCTTGGCATATGAGAGATCGCGATCATTGATCAGCAATAGATCTGCCACCTTTTGGCCCGCAAGATCTGCCACCACAGTTGATGCTCCAACAACATCTAGCTCTACAGACTTTCGAAGCTTCAATGAATTCCCACTGATGTCATAGAGACCAACAGCTAGGCGATGTGGGCGAAGTTCTTTAGATCCAGCAGGAACAAGTGGAGCTTCCTGCGAAATAGTTACTGACTTATATGTGTCACCATCGATATCTAAAACTGGACGCAAGGTGTTAACACCTGCTGTTTGTAGCCAGGTGTTGACCCAGGCATCTAGTTTTCGTCCACTCGTTGCTTCTAGTTCGACTAACAAGTCATTAAGCGTTGTGTTACCCCAGGCATGCTTTGCAAAGTACTTTTGCAGACCAGCAATAAATTGTGGGCGACCAACGTGGGCAACTAATTGGTGTAATACAGAGGCACCCTTTGCATAGGTAATTCCATCAAAGTTTGCATTTACCGCTTCCATATCAACCATATCGGCGATAATTGGGTGGGTGGATGAGAGCTGATCTTGGCGATATGCCCAGTTTTTACGGGCAGAGTTAAATTCTGACCAAGCGCCCTTAAAACGAGTCGCCTCTGACAACGCTAAATATGAAGACCATTCAGCAAATGATTCGTTAAGCCAGAGGTCATCCCACCAGTACATGGTGACCATGTCGCCAAACCACATGTGTGCCATCTCGTGCAGGATTGTGTTTGCACGAGATAGGTATGCCTTTTCTGGCATGTGGCTGCGAAATACCAACACATCTTCGCGGAATGTAACAGCTCCTGCGTTTTCCATGGCACCAAAGTTGAAGTCAACAACTGCAATTTGATCATACTTCTCAAATGGATATGCCAAACCAAATGTCTTTTCAAAGTACTCAAAGCCTTGCTTAGTTACCAAGAAAATATCCTCTGGATCTAAGTACTGCATCATGGACTTGCGGCAGTAAATGCCTAGAGGGATCTCTTTCTGACCCTTATAAACATCGTGCACATGTGAGTACGGCCCAGCAATTAAGCAATCCAAATATGTAGTGATGCGAGGAGTCGTTGAGAACTTCCATTCTGCTAGATCACCCTTTGCCACCTTTGATTCAACTGGGTTGTTTGAAACCGCTTCCCAGTGACCAGGTGTTGTGACAGTTAAAGAAAAAGTCGCTTTCAGAGATGGTTGATCAAAGCAAGGGAACATGTTGCGGATGTGGGCTGTTTCTCCTTGTGAGTACAAGTAGATCTCACCATCTGATGGATCAACTGAGCGCTGCAAACCTTCACCGGACTTTGAGTACTCTGCTTCGATTTCAATCACTAAAAGATTGTCGGCTGCAAGGTTGGTGATGAAGATTGTTTCGCCATCAAAGTTACTTGTATCAACGGGCGTACCATTAAGAGTTGCGCTAATAACTGAGCGACCAACAGCGTCAATAAATGTTGAATAACCAGGCTTATTGCATGTAAAGGAAACTTGCGACTTTGAGTAAAAAGTCTCTTCGCCCTTTGTAACATCAAGGGTTACTTCATAGCTATTTACATAGAGATGCTCCGCACGATCTTTTGCTTCAGCACGGCTCAAATTTAGACCTGGCACTTGTTGCTCCTTCGGTGTTTTGTAGGTTCCAATCCAACCATGACAGAGTTACCCCATGGAACGCCCATCGGTACGCAGTTATAGGATCCGTGGATCCCGCATAACCGATGCCCAAAGAGAAGCAAAAACTGCCCTGCAGGCAATACATGGAATTGAATTCAAGCAAGAGTTAATAGACCTTACGGCGATCTTTCCGAGAAGTGAAAAAGTAATTATGGAGATCGGCTTTGGAATGGGTGAGGCCACGGCCTTGATCGCCAAGAACCACCCCAACAATGCCTACATCGCAGTTGATGTTCACCCACCAGGAATTGGCAAGCTGCTAGCTCGCATAGTTGAAAATGATCTAACTAACCTAAAGATAATTGAAGATGATGTGCATGTTGTTTTGCAGCACATGATCGTTGATGAATCTCTAGATGGAATCCATCTGTATTTTCCAGATCCTTGGCCCAAGAAGAAACACAACAAGCGCCGGATTGTTAATGAAGGTTTCTTGCAACTGATTCACCCAAAGATCAAAAAAGGTGGCTTCATACATATTGCAACTGACTGGGTTCCGTATGCGATGAGTATTCAGGAAGTATTTGCAGCCTCACCATTATTTGTTGGGGGAGTAATCTACAAACCAGAATGGCGCCCGGTTACACGTTTTGAAGGACAAGGTATTGATAAAGATCATGCCGTTAATGACATGTTGTATACAAAGGTTTAAAGCGAATCTTCATATTTAGATATTTTGTTAATTCTGCGCACATGACGCTCATCATGTGAAAATGGCGTTTCGATAAAGGCATCAATAATGGCTTTGCACTCATCAATTGAATGCATGCGCCCACCAATGCCAACAACATTTGCATTGTTGTGGTCTTTGCCGAGTTTTGCTGTTTCCACGCTCCACGCCAATACGGCACGAACGCCTTTAACTTTGTTTGCCGCAATCTGCTCACCATTTCCAGAACCACCTAGAACTATTCCAAGGGAAGTTGGATCGGCAACAGTTGCAATTGCAGCTGGAATGCAAAAATCTGGGTAGTCATCAACAGCGTCATACTCATGTGGTCCATGGTCTTTCACATCGTGACCTTTTCCCTGCAAGTACTCAACAAGTGCGGCCTTTAGTTCCAACCCAGCATGGTCACTACCGATATGAATACGCATGAGTGCATCTTGCCATGAGCAATGAAAAACCCGCCAAGTGATTGCTCACGTGGCGGGTTTTCCTAACCCCTTAGGAGGAAAGAGTTACTTATGGACGTGGTGCTTTTGGAGGCTTTGGACCCTTAGGAAGCTTTGGACCCTTATGACCCATTCCCTTACCGCCAGCAGCATTTACCTTCTCTGTTACATGAGCAGTTAAGTCTGCCTTCTTAGCAGTTGCTTGCGCCGCAGTCATAGTTCCAGCTGCAACACGTTCATCAATGTTCTTTGTTCTGAAGGCAACTAGAGCTGCGATCAAAGCATCTTTCTTTGTTCCTGCAATTGTTGCAAGTGATTCACCAGCTGCAAGACGTGTCTTGATTGTTGCTGCATCAATACCAATAGTTGCCACAACTAGTGCTTCCTTAGCTGCATGTTGTGAATCGTGAGCGGCTTTATGAGCTGCGCGATTTGCATCATGTGATGCTGACTTTGCAGCACCCTTGTGATCTGCTGAAGCAACTCCAATAGAACCAAGTGATAGCGCTGCAACAGTTAGTGCAACAGCTGCCATTCTTTTCTTTGATGACATATTCATGTCCTCTCGTTAAACGTTCTTGTCATTGACCCCTCGTCAACCACTACCTGTAACTAACAGGTTCATGCTGAGGAAGATAGCAAGCAATCCTTAAAACGCGCTTAGAGAAATAGAGGGGACACGTAGGGATTCCCTGCCATCCACGCTTAATCGCCCGCGGGAATCCCTTATTCGCCCATCTTTTTCACAGGTTCAGACTTGTTTTCCCCAATAGAAAAAGGTGTCCCCATGAAAGGCAGCAAATCCCTCATAGCAATAACTATCGCAATAAATCTTGCGATAACTCCGTCAGCTATTGCTGCACCGAAAACAACAGTAAAGGCAGCTGGCCGCGTAGTCACAACTGTTGTTAACACGATTCTAAGTGGTGCCGCAATACCAACGAAAGCCATAGGTATTGATGGCGACTTCTATATAGACACAAAGAACTTGAATCTCTACGGACCAAAGATAAAAGGTGTGTGGAAGATTGCAACCTCTTTGAAACAAGCAGAATTAAAATCTGTAACAACGGTTGTTGGTGAGCAGGGTGGAGTAGGTGCTACTGGTGCAACTGGTCCACAAGGAGATAAGGGTGATAAAGGTGCAACCGGTAACACTGGTGCAAATGGTTCTGCTGGACTAACCGGTGCTTCTGGTGCAACAGGTGCCAAAGGAAACGATGGTGCAACAGGTGCAAGTGGATTTAGCGGAGCTACCGGTGCAACAGGATTAATTGGTGCAACTGGGCCTGCCGGTGCAACTGGTTTGAAAGGTGACACAGGTTTAACAGGTGCTACTGGAACTGCTGGTGCAAAAGGTGACACAGGTTTAACAGGTTTAACTGGTGCAAAAGGTGACACTGGAACAGCTGGTGCGGCAGGCACTACAGGTATTACGGGCGCGAAAGGTGATACTGGAACTGCGGGTGCGGATGGGATTTCAAATGCAAAATTCAACAGTTTGCCGAATATTGCACTAAATACAACGAGCGCTGGCGCTAATGGGTCTTCAAACTTCTTCACAGTTGCAGAATTAGGAAACTACACGTTTCAAGTATTGATTTC
>CANLAC010000009.1 GCA_947488645.1 Actinomycetota bacterium
GGTGAAATTTCTTTACTACACGATGGAACGGTTCGTCGCGGCTGGCTTTCATTGCAAATCATTTTCCTATCTGTCGTGCTAGTGATGGCACTTCCTGCCGGTCGCCGTAAAAGTGAAATCTCCGAAGAGGAGCTCGCATGAAATTTGGTAGATCACTTGGATTTTTAGCTGCGCTAGTAAGCGCTTTGTGTATTGGAGCCTTGCTCTCGGTTGCAGTAACCACGAAGAGTTATTCAGAGAGCTATCCATCAGTTGTCTGTCCACCAACTATTGCCGGACTTACTTCGCAAATCTCTCTCACTTCAAAAAAGACTCCTTTCCAGAGACTTCAAAACCGCACCACTAAAACAGCACCAGTCAAGGTTTTGCGCTTACCTGTTAATAAAGATTCATTGCTGTTTAACTCTGAAGGTGTGGCCCCTGTTGTGTGGCAAAGCAAAGCATCTAGTTGGGCAGGCGGTGCGGTCTGTACCGGTCCTGCAATTTCTCAATGGTTTGTTGGTGGCACGGCTGACATCACTACTCGTGGGCGTTTAATCGTCATTAATAGTGGGCTTAGTGACGCAGTTGTTGATATTCAAAGTTTTACTGAAAATGGGAAACAACCACTTCGAACAATTACTGTTGTGTCAAGAAATTATCAAGTAATCCCAACAGACTCTCTAGCTCCTGGAGATAAATACTTGACCGTACATGTTGCACCGCGCTCAGGTCGTATCAATGCTTTTATGATTGACGAGCAAGGTAAGGGATTAAGTTCACTGGGTGGCGATCTTGTTAACTTCGCACCAACTGCTAGTAAATCAGTGATGATTCCTGCAATTCCACATCAAATTAAAGATCGTTCAGCAGCTCTACCTCACACATTAAGAGTTTTGACCCCAGGTGATGTGGATGCAATTGTCACTGCAGAAGTTTTATCAGCAGATGGAGTCTTTGTGCCCGTCGGATTAACGTCACGATCAATAACCGCCGGCATTGTCACTGAGTTCCAGTTCACACCAAAGATCACCTCGGCTGTTTTAGCGATTCGAATTACTTCAACTGAACCAGTGGTAGCAGCTATTAAATCGACCGTGACTGTTTCTGGAAGAAAAGATTTTGTGTGGAGCACCTCTGCGCCTGAACTTTTGCCATTAACAATTGCAATATCTGGATTAACCCCACTCGTTTCATTTGTGGGGGAGCGCATCAATGTTTCGCTGGATGTCACACTAAGTAATGGAAAAGTTGTAAGGAAAACCGTCAAAGGCACCGATATCGCAACCTGGCGCGCACCAGATGCAGCTCGTTCATTTACTATTACAAAGGTCGGCCCTGACACCTTCGCTGGTGCTCTTGTATCTTCAGTCAATGGATATGGATACTTCCCAATAGCCCCTGGAAGCCTTCTAACAAAGATTGAATTACCGGATTCAAATATTCGCGTCCTAAATCCCTGACAATCCCAAGATTTACACCTCTTTCCCACTAATGTTTAATGTATGAGAACACAAGGTAGCCGTGGCTGCTCCCGTGCTGGGTGCAGATCCCAGGCAACGATGACACTTACCTATGTGTACTCCGAATCCACTGCTGTTGTTGGTCCACTTGCTACATATTCTGAACCTCATGCATACGATCTTTGCGCAGTCCATGGCGCACGGTTAAAGGTTCCTCACGGCTGGAATGTGATCAAACAAGAACTTGATGGTCAAACACAAGGGCCATCAGATGATGATTTGATGGCGATTGCAGATGCTGTTCGAGAAGTTGCTCTGAAAGAAATTCCAGAAGAAACACCTACTGAAAGTTCATCGGCGCAACAGCAAATTGGTCGTCGCGGACACTTACGCGCTGTTCCTTCTTAGGAAAATTTAGTGGACGAGTTCGCGCACATATTTAAAGCTTACGATATTCGCGGTTTAGTTGATGTTGAAATTGATGTTGATTTTGCATTTGCAACAGGTGTTGCCTTTGCTCGATTTCTGCAGATAGAAAGAGAACCCGGAACAATTGTTATCGGGGAAGACATGCGTCCATCCTCACCATTATTAGCTGATGCATTCTCGGCAGGTGCAACTTCACTTGGAATGGATGTCATTCGCATTGGGTTGGCTTCAACAGACATGCTGTATTTCGCATCTGGAAAATTGGGATTACCGGGTGCCATGTTTACAGCAAGCCATAATCCTGCTGAGTACAACGGAATAAAACTGTGCTTTAGTAGTGCTAGACCTATAGGTAAGGAATCTGGTCTTGTAACGATTGAGAAATTTGTGCGTGAGGGATCACCTCTAGCACTTGGTGGTATCGGTGTAGAAAAACAGCGCAACATGCTTGAAGAGTATGTGGATCATTTATTAACACTTGTAGATATCAAAAATATCCGCCCACTCAAAATCATTGTTGATGCTGGCAACGGTATGGCTGGCCACACCGCCCCTGCAATCTTTGCTCGACTCAATTGTGAAGTTATTCCTATGTACTTTGAACTAGATGGGACATTTCCCAACCATGAAGCAAACCCGCTTGATGAAACAACTTTGACTGATTTGAAAAAAGCAATGATCGATCAGAAAGCAGATCTTGGTTTGGCATTTGATGGAGATGCAGATCGTTGCTTCTTGGTTGATGAACGAGGAATTGCTGTTAATCCCTCAGCACTCACATCATTAATTGCTCATCGCGAATTAATTAAACGACCAGGCTCTTCCATCATTTATAACTTAATTTCATCTCGCGCTGTTCAAGAAGTTATCGATGAGAATGGCGGAGTGGGATTGCGCAGCCGCGTTGGCCACTCTTATATTAAGAAAATGATGGCCGAAAGCGGTGCTATTTTTGGTGGTGAACATTCAGGGCACTTCTACTTCAAAGAGTTCTGGCGCGCAGATTCTGGAGCTCTTGCTGCCTTACATGCAATTGCAGCGTTAGGTGAAAGTGACACAACAATGTCAGCCTTGCTCGCCCCATATAACCGATATGTCATAAGTGGTGAAATAAATTCAAAGGTTGCAGATACTAAAAGAGCAACAGAGCAGGTTGAAAAAAGTTATTCATCGGATCAGGTCACAATCGATCATCTAGATGGACTCACCGTTAATGGGGACACCTGGTGGTTTAACCTTCGCCCATCAAATACCGAGCCATTGCTTCGACTCAATGTTGAGGCTTCAACGCAGGCTCAAATGGAGACCGTGCGTGATGCGGTTCTCTCGCTTATTCGTAGCTAATTCCCGTTTTCCGTTAGAGAGTTTAAGCGTGTGGCGGTAATCTTTACCCATAGTCGCCTAGCACTGTAGAGCCCTACGCCTTAGGTACCCAAACAATTCTTTGAATACCACTTAAGGAGAAATACGTGAACGTTCCAGTAACAGCAACTCTTCCAGCACACGACATTGCAGATGCATCATTAGCTGCAGAAGGCAAGAAGAAGATTGAATGGGCAGAGCGCAACATGCCTGTCCTTGCTCAAATTCGTGAGCGCTTTGAAAAGTCACAACCATTTGCAGGAGTACGTATTTCTGCATGTATGCACGTAACAACTGAAACAGCTAACTTGATGCGTGTACTAAAAGCAGGCGGCGCAGAGATCGCACTTTGTGCTTCAAACCCACTGTCAACACAAGATGACACTGCAGCAGCACTAGTACACGAATACGGAATTTCAGTTTTTGCTCGCAACGCAGTTGACCGCGATGGTTACTACAAGCACATTAACGCTGCTCTAGATATCGAGCCTCACCAAGTATTTGATGATGGTTGCGATCTAGTAAACACTCTTCACACAACACGTAAAGAATTGATTCCAGGTATCACTGGTGGTTGCGAAGAGACAACAACTGGCGTAATCCGTCTTAACCAAATGGCAAAAGATGGCGCACTTCAGTTCCCAATGATTGCTGTTAACGACACTGATACAAAGCACATGTTTGATAACCGTTACGGAACAGGTCAATCAACACTGGATGCTGTATTCCGCGCAACAAACTTCTTGCTTGCAGGTCGCGTAGTAGTTGTTGCTGGCTTTGGATACTGCGGTAAGGGTGTTGCAGAACGCGCAAAGGGAATGGGCGCAGATGTAGTGGTTACTGAAATTGATCCAACAAAAGCACTAGATGCAATGATGCAAGGCTTCCGTGTGATGCCGATGCTTGATGCAGCAAAGCTTGGCGATGTGTTTATTACCGTTACTGGTAACCGCGATGTATTGCGCGATGAGCACTTTGCAGTAATGAAGGATGGCGCGATTATGGCTAACTCAGGCCACTTCGACATCGAAATCGATGTTGCATGGCTAGAGCAGAACGCTAAGAAGAAGAATGCAAAGATGCGCCACCAAACTGATGAATATGTCTTGGCAGATGGACGCCGCTTGCTACTTCTTGCAGAAGGACGCCTTGTTAACCTAGGGGCAGCAGAGGGTCACCCAGCATCAGTTATGGATATGTCATTCTCTGATCAGGCACTTACTGCTGAATACCTTGTTAAGGAAGCAAAGAACTTAAAGCCTGGTGTTCATGAAGTTCCTTCATACATCGATAAGGAAGTTGCTGCACTTAAGTTGATCAGCATGGGCGGTCGCATTGACGTTCTAACTCCTGCGCAGGATATGTACCTGAACTCTTGGGAGCACGGTAGCTAATGACTTTAGTCATGGTCGTCGATGACGACCAGGATCTTGCGGAGATGCTCGGCATTGTTTTAACAGGTGCCGGCATCGACGTAGATCTAGTAAGTCGTGGTGATGAGGTTATGGATGTTTTCCGTAACAATCCACCAGATTTAGTGTTGTTGGATGTTATGTTGCCTGGCCTTGATGGAATTGAAGTATGCAAATTAATTCGAGCAGAATCAATGGTTCCAATCGTCATGCTTTCGGCTAAAGGTGACACGCAAGATGTTGTTGCAGGCCTAGAGGCTGGTGCTGATGATTACATGGTTAAACCATTTCGCCATCCATCAGAATTAATCGCCCGTATTAAAACTCGTCTGCGCCGGACAAATGCAGATGTTCTTGGTCTACTCACAATTGGTGATTTAGCAATTGATGTCCAGGCACATCAGGTTTTGCGTGCCGGGAAGCAGATTGCATTAACTCGACTTGAATTTGATTTACTCGTTGCCTTGGCAAAAGAGCCAGGTCGCGTGTTTACTCGGGATGCATTGCTCAGTGAGGTGTGGGGTTATCGTCATTCCACAGATACTCGTTTGGTAAATGTCCACGTTCAACGTTTGCGTTCCAAGATTGAACACGATGCCGAGCATCCTGAAATTGTCATCACGATTCGCGGTGTTGGCTACAAAGCTGGAGTCATGGGCGGTTCCTAACCATGAACCGTTTTTTCTGGAAGGCTCGCAACTCCCTTGCGTTCAAGGTAATTCTTTCGACAGTAATTCTCTCTCTTGGTGTTGTCTGGATTACTGGATCAGCCCTTAATTCACGTCTATCTAGCGGTATTAGAGAAGTAAACCTGAACTCTGCAATAGTCGAAGCACGTTCTACTATTTTTACCGCTGATTATCGTTTCTTACTTGCCCAAGGTGAAAAGGATTCAATCGTTCAAAAAGTTGTTGACGACGTTATTAGCTCTGCAACAACAATTACATCAAATGAAAACACACGCGAAGTAGTTTTCGTTCGCAGCCCGGGCAATACAAGAATTATGAACTATGAGATTGCCTCTAACTTGCTTGATCCAGAAACAATTCCAGAATCTTTAAGTAAGCGTGTTCGTAAATCTGATGACATCGTTTGGCAGTACGCCACTATGCGTTACTTGCAGGGTGCAAGCGTTCCAGGATTAGCTATTGGTCAAAAAGTGCAGATACCAAATGCAGGTCAATACGAAATGTATATTGTTTTTTCCCTGGCTAATGAAGAGAAGACTCTCAACCTAATTGGTACTTACCTACTTATTGCCGGCCTTATTTTGCTACTTTTGATCACATTGATTACCTGGGTTGTAGTGCGACAGGTGGTTAAACCTGTTCGTGAAGCGGCTCGAATTGCAACTGAATTTACTTCAGGAGATTTTAGGCAGCGAATGAAGGTGTATTCACAGGATGAAATATCTACCCTCGGCCACGCATTCAATGAGATGGCAGAGTCACTTGAGAAACAAATTGCAAGATTAGAAAACTTGTCTCGCGTGCAGCAGCGCTTCGTGTCAGATGTTTCACACGAATTGCGTACTCCTCTCACGACTTTACGTATGGCATCTGAGGTAATTGCTGCCTCGAAAGAAAGTTTTGACCCAACAGTTGCCCGTAGTAGTGAATTATTGGTGGCACAACTAGATCGCTTCGAGCGGTTGCTTGAAGATTTGCTGGAAGTTTCACGGTTTGATGCAGAGGTTGCCGTTCTTGAAGCGGTTGATTTCGATATTGTGCAGCTTGTTAATCGCTGTGCAGAAGATTTGGCACTTGTTGCAAGAGAGAGAAAGACAGAGATATTCGTTAAGTCCGCAGAGCCTGTAATCATGATTAAGGCTGATATCCGTCGTGTTGAGCGTATTTTGCGCAATCTCTTGGCCAATGCCATTGATCACGCAGAAGAGGCGCAGATCGATGTGCAGATTGCAGCAAGTGAACGTGATGTCGCAATTGGTGTTCGCGATTACGGCGTAGGTCTTGATGAAAACTCTTTGACTAGAGTATTTGACCGCTTCTGGCGCGCAGATCCTTCACGAGCGCGTACACGTGGGGGCACTGGACTTGGTCTTTCCATCGCTTTAGAAGATGCACGCTTACACAATGGTGAACTTGAAGCGTGGGGACGTCCTGGCAGAGGAGCCCACTTTGTTGTTACTTTGCCCCGTAAAACTTGGGAGTCAATTGATCAACGTCTAATCGCGCTGCACCCGGAAGATTACACAGCTTAATTTCCACATAATTTCTTCAGATGCAAGAAGCGAGAATATTAGTGGGCACTATGTGCAGATGCGCATTTTATCTGAGCTCTCACATCTAGTTTTTCCAACTAGATGTTATGGATGTAACGGATTGGGTCTAAGCATTTGCACCATGTGTCGGCGGGAGTGGATCCCGCACTACTACAAGACTCGTGCCGGTGAAATAAGTGTTCACTCGGCTTTGATTTATACGCCAACAGCATCCAAGATCATTCTTGCTGCCAAAGAGAATGGATTGCAAGGCGCAGATGATTTGTTGATATCAGCAATTATTCATGTGCTAAATAAGGCTCGACTAGATAAAGGATATTTCACCCTCGTCCCAGTTCCGTCCAGTAATCAAGTGCAACGTGGTCGTGGTCGTAGTTTTATTGTTGATTTAACAAAGACCATTTCCAAGCAGACTGGTATCGGCGTAAATGATTGCCTACAGATATCGCGTCGCGTTTCTGATCAAAGTGGTCTGACACGAGTTCAACGAATATCAAATATGCACGGAGCCTTTTCTTTAAAGCCAGGTTCCATACTTCGTGGTGATGCAATTGTGATTGATGATGTGGTCACAACGGGTGCGACCCTGCAAGAGGCGGCTAGGGCCCTGAATTCGCAGGGTTTTCATGGCTTCGGCTCAGTTTGCGCGGTTACCGCCTGTGTGACTCAACCTCTACGATAAGGGGGTGAAAAGGCACCCTCGGGGAGCCGCGATGAGAGGTAAGAATCAATGCCAGCATTTGTAGACAAGATTTTGCGTGCAGGCGAAGGACGCATCCTTCGTGATCTGAGCAAGGTCGTTGCCTTAGTGAATGCTCAAGAAGCTCGCTTTGTTGCGATGTCTGATTCTGATCTCCGTAGTCAAACTGGCATTTTCCAAGATCGTTATGCAAAGGGTGAATCACTTGATGATTTGCTGCCAGAAGCATTTGCAGTTGTTCGTGAAGCAGCCAAAAGAACTCTTGGTCAACGTCACTATGACGTGCAGATCATGGGTGGAGCAGCACTTCATAAAGGCAACATTGCAGAAATGCGTACCGGTGAAGGTAAGACTTTGGTATCAACACTGCCTTCATACCTGAACGCTCTTGCAGGTCGCGGCGTGCACGTTGTAACTACAAATGATTATTTAGCAGAGCGCGATAGTGAGTGGATGGGTCGTGTTCACCGCTTTCTTGGTTTAAAGGTTGATGTAATTCTTGCAAACATGACGCCAACTGAGCGCCGCCAGGCATACCTTGCTGACATCACATACGGAACAAACAATGAATTTGGTTTTGATTATCTTCGCGACAACATGGCTTGGTCTCTCGAAGAGTGCGTACAGCGCGAGCACTTCTTTGCAGTAGTCGATGAAGTTGACTCAATTTTGATCGATGAGGCGCGAACCCCATTGATTATCAGCGGTCCTGCTGACAAAGCAACTAAGTGGTACGTAGAGTTTGCAAATCTTGTCATGAAATTACAGCGCGACGTTCACTACGAAGTTGATGAGAAGAAAAAGACTTGTGGAATTATTGAAGAAGGCGTAACTAAGGTTGAAGAGATGCTGCAGATTGGCAATCTCTACGAGGCGGCAAATACGCCCATGATCGGCTACCTAAACAACGCTATTCGAGCCAAGGAACTGTTTAAGCGCGATAAAGATTACGTTGTAATGAACGGCGAACTATTAATTGTTGATGAGCACACTGGCCGTATGTTGGCTGGTCGCCGCTATAGCGAAGGCCTACATCAGGCACTTGAAGCAAAAGAACGTATTGAAATTAAGGATGAAAACCAGACTCTTGCAACAATTACATTGCAGAATTACTTCCGGTTGTATTCAAAGCTTTCCGGCATGACAGGTACGGCTTCAACAGAAGCATCTGAGTTCCACCAGATTTATAAGCTCGGCGTAGTTCCAATTCCTACTAACCGCGAAATGCAACGTATTGATTCAGCTGACTTGGTATACAAGACTGAAGTTGGAAAGTTTGCTGCAGTAACTGCAGATATCGCAGAGCGCCATCGCAAGGGACAGCCAGTATTGGTTGGTACTGTTAGCGTTGAAAAGTCCGAAGAGCTATCAGCGTTCTTGCGTAAATCAGGTGTACCTCACGAAGTTCTAAATGCTAAGCATCACGAGCGCGAAGCAACAATCATTGCACGCGCTGGTGTACATGGCGCAGTAACAGTTGCTACCAACATGGCAGGTCGTGGTACTGACATCATGCTTGGTGGAAACCCCGAGTTCATGGCTGATTTTGAATTACAACGTCGTGGAATTTCTCCAGTTGATAACGCTGAAGAGTATGAAAAGGAATGGCCAGCAGAAATTGCACGTCAAAAAGCTGCAGTTGAAAAGGGACATGAAGAGGTAGTTGCTCTCGGTGGCTTGTATGTTCTTGGAACAGAGCGCCACGAATCACGCCGTATCGACAACCAGCTACGTGGCCGTTCAGGTCGTCAAGGTGATCCAGGTGAGTCTCGTTTCTATCTCTCGCTACAAGATGATTTGATGCGTCGCTTTAATTCAGGAATGGTTGAGCGCTTTTTAACCGCTGCAGGCCTTCCTGAGGATGCACCAATTGAGTCAAAGATGGTTTCAAACGCTATTCGTTCTGCACAAACACAGGTCGAAGCACAAAACTTTGAGATGCGTAAGAATGTTTTGAAGTATGACGATGTTATGAACCGCCAGCGCACCGTTATTTACGGTGAGCGCCGCATGGTTCTAGAAGGCGCGGACATCAAGGATCAGATTGCAGGATTTGTTTCCGATACTTTGACCGCATATGTTCAAGCTGCAACTGCCAATGGATATGCAGAAGACTGGGATCTAGAAACCCTATTTACAGCCCTTAAAACCATTTATCCAATCTCATTTACGATCGATCAATTACTCGCAGAAGTTGGTTCTCGTGCAGGGCTAGATGCTGAGTATTTGACTGCTCGTGTTGTAGACGATTGCAAGGCAGCATATGCAAAGCGCGAAGAGGCACTTGGCGAAGAAGTAATGCGCGAACTAGAGCGCAAGGTATTGCTATCTGTTCTAGATCGTAAGTGGCGCGAGCACCTATATGAGATGGATTACCTGCAAGAAGGTATTGGGCTACGTGCAATGGCACAGCGTGATCCACTTGTTGAGTATCAAAAAGAGGGCTTTGACCTATTCGCCGCGATGATGGATGCAATCAAAGAAGAGATTGCTGGCTTCTTGTTTAACATCGAAGTTACGGTTGAGAGTTCAAGCAATGCTGTTGTTGCACCAGGACTTGAGGCTAAGCAACTTCCTGCAGCTGGATTGCAGTACACGGCAGCAGATGAATCTGGTGTTCGGACAACGGGTGATGTTTCTAGAAACGCTCAGTGTCCATGTGGCTCAGGTAAGAAGTACAAGCGTTGTCACGGTGGAGCCGCTTAACTCAAATCAAAGTTAAGGCAGTACATAACCAACGTCCATCAAGTCCTTCAAACCTGATGGCAACAACTCGCAATCTGTCCCCGTAACGAATAGTCACTGTTGACTCACAGATGCCATCTAAGGGTTCAGTAACTTTAATCTTTCGTACTTTTCCAATCATCTTTTGCTGGCCTGCTTTGCGTTGCAAGTCAGAAAAAATCAGATGGTGGCACATAGCCTGGACTTGTGATGCGGTTCGGCGTCCAGCCCAAATTTCAAGGACATTGTGAATAAATTGAAATGTTAGTTCATTGATATCTGGTAGATCTGTAGCAGATGTTGGTTTAGGAGCAAACTCTGGGTCGTATTCTTCCCCAAATGTTGAAGGAGTTAAATAAAGGCGTGGTTTTTGTACAGGTTGTACAGGAGATTCAGGTCGAAACATTTCAAGTACTAGATGTTGCCAATCTTCATCTGGATCACTTGAGATAGGTGCTACATCAATAGTTGAGAAGAATGGCTGCTGGCTGTACTCGAGTTCTGTTGTCATGGACTGACAATTGCCGTGTATTCGTGCACATACCTCAGACTTAAGGGTGGATCGATCTAGTACTTAAGTAGCACTGTGGATAAAGAGTCAATAAATATCACTACAACAGTTTGGGTGATCCTATGACTCTACATAGAAAAACTCGCGCCTCACGACTTCCATTGGCAGTAACGCTCATTGCCGCAGCATTTGTTTCAGCTTTTCTGATTGCAACATTTTCTAACAAGGGGGCTGATTATTGGGTAATTAACCGTCCTATATCGCCGGGTCACCAGATCTCTTCATCTGATGTCTCTATTGTGCATATGAATTTAGATGCAAGTGCCCAGTTCTATTTGAGCGATGAGGTTGAGCCAATCGGGATGATCGCAACACGAATTATGCATGCAGGCGAAATCATTGGAAGTATGGATTTAACGTCAACCGTTGATGCCATGTCGACCAGTGCGGTGCCACTGAGCGTTCGCTCAGTTGATGTCGCAACGGGTTTAAGTCTTGGTGAAGGTGTTGATATCTATTGGGTTTTAGACACTCAAAACGGTGAGGAGGTGATAGATCCAGTGTTGATTCTTGGGGGAGTTACTTTGCTTAGCTTTGACGATGGAGGCAAGAATTTTGGAAGCGATATTGGATTATCTGTAGCGGTAGAAGAGACACAGGTCCTGCGGCTTTTGAGTGCAACAACATTTGGGCGCTTAGTGGTGATCAGGTCACATGTCTGAGTTAGAAATGCCCACAGTCATAACTGCGATTTCATCCTCTGAAACTGAAGGATTTATCGCCGGAACTTTGTTTGCACAAGGTTGGAGCGTAGTTTTTCGAGCTATTGATTGGGAATCACTAGAACGCTATATCAATGCCAATCCGGAAGCTGCCCGGGGCGCGCTTTTATTATTTGCTTCAGATCTTCCAGGTATTACAAAAGCTAAAGTAGATGCGATCACACAGAAGATCCGACAAACAATTGGCTTTTCTATATCTGCGCAGCGGGAGAGTGATTTCATTGACCTCCATGAGGTACCACAATCAACAACCGATCTAGTGAGTTTGGTCCGCGGATTTGTGCGTGCGCCAATGGTGCGGGGTCTTAACACTCCGCAACGTGCTGCACGAAAAGCCCGTGTTATCGCAGTTGGATCAGCTGGCAGTTATACCGGATGCACAATGGTTGCGATGAATTTGGCAATGGAGCTGAGCATTCTTGAGAAATCAATATTATTAATCGAGGGAAATTATCGAGCTCCATCTATTGCCGCTTACTTAGCAATGCGAAATCTCAATAGTGATGGGCCATGGAAAACCATTGCTCCACATCTATCCTTAACTGAAGTAGATCAAGAGCACGCAGGCACCATTGATGAATTTATGGATCGAGCAGCTGCAGAGTTTGAGTACATCATCATCGATCTTGGCTCCATTTCAGGGTTATCAAATCGACTTACTGATCGCAGGTGGACATCGACAATGACGACCTGGTGTTGTGATCAAGCAGATGAATTAATGATTGTTTCTAGGGCTGATCAATTAGGCGCACATCGACTGTCCCAGGTGATTGATCTTTTACAGAGTACTTCAGTACGCGCAGCCCTTAGCTTTGTCATGAATATGAAATCTCCTGGCAAAAGGGGAGATAGTGAGGAATCTAGATTCTTGAGCAGTGCAACCGCCCTTAAACCAATACGAATCAGGAGCATTGCCAAGGACTCTCGCGCAGTCATGGCCGCCGAAGATGAGCACGCGACCTTGGTGGAGATTAATGAGCGCTCAAATCTGCGTAAATCAATAGCAGAACTGGCCCGTGAACTAAAAAGTTGAGATCTATTACTATTGCCCAATGCGTGCATATCTACCAATTAGTCATAAGGATCTTGAGGGCTTTGTAATCAACAAGAGCCTTGAGGTTGATGAACTCTATGCACCAACTATCCACTTTGTAGTTGAAAACCCAGATTGCGATGAAGAAGAGCTTGAATATTTATTGTCGGTTGCCGCTGGCGAAGAAGCCTTAGAACTTCGCCTATCTGAGAAGGCACCAGGAATTGTTGTGGCACTGGAAATCGAAAAGGAACAGATTGGTGAGCACTATGCCCAATCAATCACCCTGGTTGCCCCATTGCAGTGGGATCAAGTGCAATGTGCACTGCTTGCATTTCAAGGTGATGACGAACTGATTTGGTTTGCTACCCAAGAAATTGAACTTCACTTGGCAGAGTGGAAGTAAGAATGTTCCAGTTAGATAATTTGTTGGGCGGCCGAACGACGGTAACTTTTGATCAATCCCATCGACTGCGCGAGCTTGTTGCAGACTGGCAACTTTTATCTGACCTTTCATTTGCAGACTTAATCTTGTGGGTTCCTATTCGTAAAGATATAAAGCTATGGCCAACTGGTCATATTGCTGTGGCTCACATTCGCCCAACAACAGCTTCGACTGTCTTTATCAACGATGTAATCGGGGATGAAGTCTTATGGGGTGCACGACCAAACATTGATGAAGCACTTTCAACCGGTGACATTATCCGCAATACCGAGCCTGAACGTGTTGGTGAGTTATTGATTAAAGAAGAGACAATTCCTGTCTTCTTTGAAGGTCAGGTTATTGCCGTTATATCTCGGCACCGCAATGCTGAACAGATGCGTTCGCCTGGAAAACTAGAGCTTAATTATCGAGAAATTGCAAAACATTTATATCAAATGGTTGCTGAAGGGAATTTTCCTTACCAATCTGCAGGCTCTCTATTTGAACCAGTTCCTCGTGTGGGCGATGGGTTAATTCGCTTAGATGTAAATGGTGCTATTTCTTTTGCTAGCCCTAATGCAAAGTCAGCTTTTTCTCGTATGGGATGGAGCAGCGAACTAGAAGGTTGCAATCTTGGTGAGGTTGCAGAAAAAGTTGTTACTGCCTCGCCAAATGCACATGAAGAAGGTATTCGCACGCGCCTGAATGGCAAAACATTACGTCGTGTAGAAATTGATAATCAAGGCGCAACAATTGATCTTTTGGTCTTGCCACTGATTCAAGGCACAGATCGAATTGGCTCAATCGTTCTACTGCAAAACGTTACTGAACTTCGTCGACGAGATCGCGAGCTTGTCACTAAGGATGCAACTATTCGCGAGATTCACCACCGTGTAAAAAATAATCTGCAGACAGTCTCTGCCCTGCTTCGACTACAGTCCCGCAGGATAGATGATCCAGCAGCGGCAGCGGCGTTAGATGAAGCGGTTCGACGTATTGCATCCATCGCCCTTGTGCACGAAACACTTTCAAATAGCACGGAAAATACTGTGGCCTTTGATGAGGTACTTACATCACTGGTCACTCATGCCCTAGAGCTAAGTCCTCGCATGGGTCAGTTGAGTATTGAACGCAAAGGACATCTTGGCTCACTTGAATCAAGAATTGCGACGCCCTTATCCTTAGTTGTCACAGAGTTAATGCACAACGCTCTTGAGCATGGCTTATATGAATCTGGAACTCGCTTAACAATCGAACTGCAGCGCTATAGCAATGAAGGCCTGATCACTATTTCTGATGACGGAGTGGGATTGCCAGAGGGATTTGATCTATCAACATCGGCAAATTTAGGTCTACAAATTGTGCGCACACTTATTGAGAATGAATTAAAGGGTGAATTGAATTTGGAATCTACACACCAAGGAACGCAAGCAAAACTGCGCTTCCCACTTTAAATTTGGTTTTGCTGCTCCATTAGACGCGCACGGTTACGTGCTGCACGACGCTTAAGTGCACGACGTTCATCTTCAGATAATCCGCCCCACACACCAGCATCTTGACCGCTCTCAAGTGCCCATGCCAAGCAAGGCTCTTTAACGATGCAACGATTACAAACCTTTTTTGCCTCTTCTATTTGAGTCAGGGCTGGACCCGTATTTCCAACAGGGAAGAAAAGCTCCGGATCCTCATCGCGGCAGGCTGATTGATGTCGCCAATCCATTGCATGTCTCCTTAGGGAAGTACAACTTGTTCAAAAGTTACGTGGTGAATACACACAGTTGTGCGTGCAAGGTCTTAATTGTCCCTGCTCGAGCCTTCTTATACAAGGATGTAAGCAAAGAGTTTATGAAAATATGAGTGATGTACCTCAAGTGTGCCCCCGACAGGAATCGAACCTGTGCACCTGCCTCCGGAGGGCAGTGCTCTATCCCCTGAGCTACGGGGGCTCGTGGGTTTAAGCGCAAGGTTATCAGCGGGTGCGAATA
>CANLAC010000010.1 GCA_947488645.1 Actinomycetota bacterium
CGCCACGTTGAAATTCCAGAGCAGGTTGTTCAGGTTGATGATGAGCTATTCGTAAAGATCATCGACATCGACCTAGAGCGTCGCCGTATTTCACTATCACTCAAGCAAGCTAATGAAGGACATGAGATTGAGATCGAAGCATTTGATCCAACTCAGTACGGAATGGCTGCTCGTTATGATGCAGAAGGAAACTTCATTTACCCTGAAGGTTTTGATTCTGACTCACAAGAGTGGAAGCCAGGATATGAAACACAGCGCGAAGAGTGGGAAAAGCAGTACGCCCAAGCGCAAGAGCGTTTCATGGCACACAAGAAGCAGAAGTCTGAAGCAAAGGTTGCTGACGCAGCCGCTACTCCAGCCGAAGGCGCAGAAGAAGTTGTTGCTGCCGAATAAGTAAGAAGACTCTATGAAAAGGCCTCGCGTAACTGCGGGGCCTTTTTCATTCTCAGACTATTCTTTGAGCATGCGGGTTATCGGATTAACTGGGGGCATTGGTTGTGGCAAGTCACTGGCCGCACAGTACTTTGCTGAGCTCGGTGCACTTGTAATTGATGCGGATCAATTAGCGCGCGCGGCAATTGAACGAGGATCAGATGGCTTTGATGAAGTTGTCGCTCTATTTGGTGATTCGATTTTGAAAGATGGAAACATTGATCGTAGAGCTTTGGGCGAGTTGATATTTAAGGATGCAAAAGCTAAAACACAGTTAGAGAACATAATTCATCCTTTCGTTCGCAGAGAGTTTGAAGGAGCGGTCGCATCGCTCAAAGGTGATCAAGTGCTGGTGTATGAGATTCCTTTATTGGTTGAAACAAAAGCACATGAAAGATTTGATGTAGTAATAACTGTTGAATCTGAAATGGAAAACCGAGTTGCGCGGTTGCGGGGTAGGGGAATGCATATTTCAGAGATCGAGGGCCGGATTGCGGCGCAGGCTACTCGTGAACAGCGCATCGAGGTCGCTGATTTCCTCATAGAAAATGATGGAAGTGAAGATGAGCTGCTCCGCCAGGTCGAAAACATTTGGGATAGCCTCCACGATAATAAATAAGTAGGCTTAGCAAATGCGCCCAATATCTGATCTACAACGCAGAGTTGAGCCTTTTCAGGTAATCAGTGACTATGTTCCGGCTGGTGATCAGCCTGCTGCGATCGCTGAAATCACAAAGCGCATCAACGCTGGAGAAAAAGATGTTGTTCTCCTCGGTGCCACTGGTACCGGAAAGTCTGCGACAACTGCCTGGTTAATTGAGCAGCTACAGCGACCAACGTTGGTTCTTGCGCCGAATAAGACTCTTGCTGCACAACTTGCTAATGAGTTCCGGGAACTACTGCCCAACAACGCGGTCGAATACTTTGTTTCTTATTATGACTATTACCAACCTGAAGCATATGTGCCACAGACAGATACATTTATTGAGAAGGATTCCAGCGTCAATGAAGAGGTTGAGCGCCTGCGCCACTCGGCTACTAATTCACTTCTGACTCGTCGAGATGTCATAGTTGTTGCAACAGTTTCCTGCATTTATGGACTTGGCACTCCGCAGGAGTACGTGGATCGCATGGTTCGCCTGCGAGTTGGCGAAGAGATCGAGCGCAATGCTTTGCTTCGCAGGTTTGTGGATGTTCAATACAAACGCAATGACATGGCTTTTGAGCGAGGCACCTTCCGCGTGCGCGGGGACACGATCGAGATCATTCCAATGTATGAAGAGTTGGCTATTCGCATTGAAATGTTTGGTGATGAGATTGAAAAGTTGACGACCCTTCATCCACTGACGGGCGAGATTATTAGGGAAGAAGAAGAGATCTTCATCTTCCCTGCGACACACTATGCGGCAGGTCCTGAAACAATGAAGCGAGCAATTGGTGATATTCAGGATGAATTGCAGATTCAATTAAACCTTTTTGAAAAGCAGGGCAAGTTGCTAGAAGCGCAACGCCTACGTATGCGCACGACATTTGATATTGAGATGATGGAGCAAATCGGATTTTGTAGTGGTATCGAAAACTATTCCCGCCATCTTGATGATCGCGCTGCAGGATCCGCCCCGCACTGCTTGCTTGATTATTTCCCAGAAGATTTCTTAGTTGTTATCGATGAGAGTCACGTAACCGTCCCACAGCTAGGTGCGATGTTTGAAGGCGATGCTTCTCGCAAGCGCACCTTAGTTGAGCATGGTTTTCGCTTGCCGAGCGCCTTGGATAATCGTCCGCTCAAGTTCCCAGAGTTCTCTGAACGAACCGGACAAACTCTCTATCTCTCCGCAACACCGGGTAAGTATGAGATGGCCAAGGTCAATGGCGATGTCGTAGAACAAGTTATTCGTCCTACAGGTTTAGTTGATCCACAGATTGTGATTAAGCCTATTAAGGGTCAGATTGATGATCTGCTCAATGAGATCAATATCCGTGCAGCTAAGAATGAGCGCGTTCTTGTAACAACTTTAACCAAAAAGATGTCTGAGGATTTAACAGATTATCTACAAGAGCGAGGGGTCAATGTTCGTTACCTGCACTCAGAGGTAGACACCTTGCGCCGAGTCGAATTACTTCGCGAGCTTCGCACTGGTGATTACGATGTGTTGATCGGTATTAACTTATTACGTGAAGGTCTGGATCTACCTGAGGTATCACTGGTGGCAATCTTGGATGCTGATAAAGAAGGCTTTCTTCGTTCTTCAACTTCATTGATTCAAACCATTGGACGTGCTGCTCGAAATGTTTCTGGTGAGGTTCATATGTATGCAGACCGGATTACAGATTCAATGGCCAAGGCAATTGATGAGACAAATCGTCGTCGTGCAAAGCAGGTTGCCTATAACCTCGAACGAGGCGTTGACCCTCAGCCATTGCGCAAAAAGATTGCTGACATCACCGATCTGATTAACCGCGAGAGCGAAGATACGGAAGAGCTTTTGTCCCATGAGAAGGGCGGGGCTAAGAAGGTTGGCGCATCTTCTGGAATTTATGATAAATCCTCCGTCTCTTTGCCGCGCAAGGATCTGATCGCGTTGATAGGCTCGCTCACCGATCAGATGCGAAATGCTGCATCTGAACTTCAATTTGAGGTTGCTGCGCGCTTGCGTGATGAAATCAAGATATTGAAGAAAGAGCTACGAATGATGGAAGAGGCCGGGGTTTGAGTATCGATAAGTTGGTTGTGCGCGGAGCACGCGAACACAACCTAAAAAATGTTTCCATCGAACTGCCTCGAGATGCCTTAGTTGTTTTCACTGGATTATCAGGCTCAGGAAAGTCATCTCTTGCCTTTGACACAATCTTTGCTGAAGGTCAGCGTCGCTATGTTGAATCTCTTTCAGCCTATGCGCGCCAATTCTTAGGACAAATGGATAAGCCTGATGTTGATTTCATCGAAGGTCTATCTCCTGCGGTTTCAATTGATCAGAAATCAACTAACCGAAATCCTCGCTCAACTGTTGGAACAATCACCGAGGTTTATGACTATTTGCGTCTGCTCTTTGCACGTGCAGGAAGACCACACTGTCCAAATTGTGGCAAGGCTGTTACCCGTCAATCACCACAGCAAATCGTGGATCAGATTCTTGAACTTCCACCAACAACGAAGTTTCAGGTTTTGGCTCCAGTTATCCGTGCACGCAAGGGTGAGTTTGTTGAGTTGTTCAGTGATTTGATCACACAAGGATATTCACGTGCTCGTATTGATGGCGAAGTAGTTCAACTCTCTGATGCGCCAAAGCTTAAGAAGCAGGAAAAGCACACCATCGAGGTTGTTATCGATCGTTTGACAGCCAAAGCAGAGAGTAAAACTCGTCTTACAGATTCAATTGAGACCGCTTTGCGTCTTGCATCCGGAATTGTTGTGTTGGATTTTGTGGATGCAAAGGGTGCGGACAAAGAGCGCACATATAGCGAGCATCTGGCCTGCCATGATTGCGAGCTTTCCTTTGAAGAGCTTGAACCTCGTTCATTCTCCTTTAACTCTCCATTTGGTGCATGTGCGGAGTGCTCAGGTATCGGAACTAAAAAAGAGGTGGATGAAGATCTGATCATTCCTGATGACTCAATCTCGATCAATGATGGTGCTATTGCGCCATGGTCTGGGGGGCAATCATCAGATTACTTTTTGCGTTTATTAGAGGCCCTCGCAAAAGACCTGCCATTCTCACTTGATACACCGTGGAAGAAGATCCCTGTAAAAGCACGCGAAGCAATCCTTAACGGCTATGAGTATGAAATTAAGATGAAGTACAAGGGTCGCT
The DNA here is from genome assembly GCA_947488645.1 of Actinomycetota bacterium. Taxonomy (GTDB): domain Bacteria; phylum Actinomycetota; class Actinomycetes; order Nanopelagicales; family Nanopelagicaceae; genus Planktophila. Next base: position 4,245 of record CANLAC010000010.1, read on the forward strand.
ATGGCGCTCGTAATTACACAACAGGCTTTGAAGGTGTTATTCCCTTTATTCATCGTCGTCATGAGGAAACAGATAGTGATTACAGCCGCGATAAATACGAGGCGTATATGCGCGAAATCTCCTGTGAAAAGTGCAATGGTGCTCGTTTAAAGCCTGAGGTACTCGCAGTAACAATCGGGGATAAGAACATCTCTGAGATTTGTGAACTTTCAATTGCAGATTGCGCCACTTTCTTAAAGCAGATCAAGCTGAACAAGCGTGAGGCACAGATCGCAGAACGTGTGATGAAGGAAGTCAACGCACGTCTTGGCTTCTTGCTAGATGTTGGACTTGATTACCTTTCACTTGCTCGTCCGGCTGGATCTTTGTCCGGAGGTGAAGCACAGCGCATTCGCCTTGCTACACAAATCGGTAGCGGACTAGTTGGAGTTCTCTATGTTCTAGATGAGCCATCTATTGGATTACATCAAAGAGATAACAAGCGACTTATCGAAACTCTGACCCGTCTGCGCAACCTTGGTAACACCCTGATCGTTGTGGAACACGATGAAGAGACAATTCGTACTGCAGACTGGATCGTTGATATTGGGCCAGGTGCTGGAGAGCATGGCGGCAAGGTAGTTGTTTCAGGAAGTTATGAAGATTTGATCAATTCGAAAGAGTCAATCACGGGTGCATATTTATCTGGTCGCAAATCTATTGCCATTCCTAAGAAGCGTCGCCCGGTTGATCCTAAGCGCAAGTTAGTTGTGAAGGGCGCGAAGGAGAATAACCTTAAAGAGATAGATGTTGAGGTTCCGTTGGGTGTCTTTGTTTCGGTGACGGGTGTGAGTGGATCTGGTAAATCAACACTAATTAATGACATTTTGTATACAGTCTTGGCTAATAAGTTAAATGGTGCGCGTTTAGTTCCTGGTCGTCACCGAACTGTCACCGGTATTGATCTGCTAGACAAAGTAGTACACGTTGATCAATCTCCAATTGGTCGCACACCACGTTCTAACCCTGCAACCTACACAGGTGTGTTCGACAAGATTCGTGCGCTCTTTGCTGAAACAAGTGAAGCTAAAATCCGTGGATACCAGCAGGGTCGTTTCTCTTTCAACGTTAAGGGTGGCCGCTGCGAAAACTGTTCAGGTGATGGAACGATCACAATTGAAATGAACTTCTTGCCAGATGTTTATGTGCCATGCGAGGTCTGTCATGGTGCGCGCTATAACCGCGAAACCCTAGAAGTTCACTATAAGAACAAGACCATTGCCGAAGTATTGAATATGCCTATTGAAGAGGCCGGTAGCTTTTTCGAATCAGTTCCAGCGATTGCTCGCTACCTCAAGACGCTCAATGATGTTGGTCTTGGCTATGTTCGCCTCGGTCAATCTGCACCAACGTTATCTGGCGGAGAGGCGCAGCGCGTGAAGCTTGCAACTGAGTTACAACGCAGATCAACTGGCCGCACAATCTATGTTTTGGATGAACCAACAACAGGATTGCACTTTGAAGATGTCAATAAGTTGTTAGCGGTTCTCAACCGTTTGGTTGATACCGGCAATACTGTTGTTGTTATCGAGCACAACCTGGATGTCATTAAATGCTCCGACTGGGTCATTGATATGGGACCAGAAGGTGGATTCCGTGGTGGATTAGTCGTTGCAGAGGGAACTCCAGAAGATGTTGCAAAGGTGAAAGAGAGTTACACCGGACAGTTCTTAGGTGAGATTTTAAAGACAAATAGAAAAGCGCCAGCAAAGAAGTAGCGCGATGGCAGATCCTCAAAGTTATCGGCCAAGTAATATTCCGGAGCATCCTGGGGTTTACCGTTTCTATAATGCAAAAGACAAGATCATTTACGTTGGCAAGGCGAAAAACCTCAAGAACCGTCTGAGTAATTACTTTCAGGCAAATCTTGCTACTAAGACCTATCGCATGGTGCATGAAGCGGTCAGGGTTGATTGGACCATCGTAAGCACTGAACTAGAAGCGTTGGCTCTGGAATTTAGTTGGATCAAACAACATCAACCTAAGTACAACGTTCAATTCAAGGATGACAAGTCCTATCCATACCTAGCTTTGTCTCTTAATGATGAATACCCAATGATCTTTATAACCCGTAAAGATAAGAGGCCTGGGCTTAAGTACTTTGGCCCCTATACAAATGCGTGGGCACTTCGCAACACCTTTGAAGTTTTGCTCAAAGTCTTTCCTGTGAGGTCATGCTCTTCTGCAAACTTTACGCGTGCACGAAAGAGTAAGAGACAGTGCTTACTGGGAGATATTGGCAAATGTGCAGCGCCTTGCGTGGATTGGATTTCCAAGGAAGATCATAAGCAACTTGCTCAGCGCCTTAATGACTTTATGGATTCTGGGATGGAGAACATCCTGCCAAAGTTGCATGAAGAGATGCAGAACGCTGCAAATAATGAGGAGTTTGAAAGAGCAGCCCGTTTGCGTGATCAGATTGACTCATTTGAGAAGGCTCAAAAATCCACAGAAGGTAACTTCTCAGATGACCTAGATGGTGACTTTATTTCCTTGCATCAAGATGGTTTTCATGCCGCTGGATCAATCTTTTCAATGCAGCGCGGCTCAGTTAAAGGATCAAGATCATGGATCGTTGATCAAGAGATGGTGCTTGAGGGACAAGATGTTTTGACCGCTTTGCTGTATTCGATTTATGGAACTGGTGCTATGCAGGTGCCGCGCAATATTTATGTTAACAGCGAGCCAGTTGATAAAGATCAGTTGGAAAAATGGCTTGAGACTTTAGGAAATTCAAAGGTTGAGATTAAGGTTCCTCAGCGGGGCGAGAAGGTAGAGCTGCTAGATACTGTGAAGAGAAATGCACAGTACTCACTTATTCAGTATTTAAGTAAGCGTGCCACCGATGCGGCTGTTAGTGGCAAGGCGTTGACAGAGATTGAAGAGTCTTTGAGTTTGGGGCGCACGCCATTGCGTATTGAGTGCTTTGATATTTCCAATATCTCGGGAACATCAGTAGTTGCGTCAATGGTTGTCTTTGAAGATGGCATGGCAAAGAAGAGTGAATATCGCCGATTCATCATTAATACAGATGAGGGTTTTGATGACACTCGAGCAATGCATCAAGTGATTACGCGCCGTCTAAAGCGCCTCATTGATGATCGTCAGGAAAATGAAGCAGAGGTTGCCGAGCTTGGGGGCAAGCCGAGCAAGTTCGCATACCCCCCACAGTTAATCGTTGTGGATGGTGGTGCGCCTCAGGTGAGTGCGGCACAACGAGCTCTAACCGAACTTGGCATTACAGATATTGCATTGTGCGGATTAGCTAAGCGCTTAGAAGAGGTGTGGATTCCAGGATCAAAAGATCCGCTAATTTTGCCGAGAAACAGCGAAGGCTTATATCTATTGCAGCGAATTCGCGATGAAGCACACCGCTTTGCCATCTCCTTCCACCGTTCACGTAGATCTAAGGTGATGTTGGAATCAGTATTGGATGACATTCCACAGCTAGGTTCTGCTCGCAGAGCTGCCCTACTAGATCGATTCGGATCTGTGGCGGCTATACGTAAAGCCAATGTCGAGGACATCGCAGCAACACCGGGCATAGGTGCAAAGATCGCTTCGATTATTGAAGAGCATTTAAGTAGCATTACGGCGCAGAAAGTAAATACTGAAACAGGCGAGATTTTAAGCGATTAGATATGACAATCAATTTCTTTGATCTAGATGTAAAGACTCAAACAGACTCCCTGACTGTGTTTGCTCGTGAGATATTAAAGAAGTATGGGATTAGTGATGCTGAAGTTGAGTGCATTAACTTCGAGTTCAACGCCACTTTTGCAGTCTCGACTGAATCTGGTCAGAAGTACGCACTGCGATTGAACATTAATTCAACACGAGTGGTTTCAAATATTTTGGCTGAGACTCAGTGGGTTCGAGATCTTGCACGTATCCCGTCAATTAACGTTCCCACACCTATTGCATCCCTCGATGATAAGTACCTCGTTTCTGCGCACCATGCAGATTCAGGCCAGACTATTTATGGCGTGATGTATTCATGGCTTGAAGGTGAAGAAATAGGGGATGAGCCAACACTGGATCAGCTTCACACCGTTGGTCAAAGCATGGCTCTGTTACATGATAACTCATCCAATTTCACTCTTACCGATGGAGCCGAACTTCCCACCTTCAATGATTTCTTTTGGGGAACTGAGGATTTCCTATTTTCTAGTAAATCTCTGCTGATTGCTAAAGATCGTGCACTCATTGAACAAGCTCGAGATCTAATCATGAAGTTTACCGATGAACTGTATGCAACCTCTACCGTGCACATCATTCATGCCGATTTACATGGCTGGAATCTGATGTGGCATGAGGATCAACTCTCTATCTTTGACTTTGATGATTGTGGATATGGGGTCCAGGCCCAAGACATCGCTGTGGCGCTGTATTACTTGGATACTCCCGAACAAGATGCCGCTTTGCTTGATGGCTATAAGAGCATTCGCCCATTACCTGTTTACTCTGAAAACGCTATGAAAGCGCTATTGCTGCAACGGCGGTTATTGCTGCTGAACTACCTCTATGAGACCAAGAATGCTGAGCATAAAGAGATGTTGCCGGCTTACTTGGAAAAGACAATTGAGCGTGTTTCCACATTCTTGACAGATGTAACACAATAGTTCCATGACACAAGAGACCTTGATTCTGACCGGCATGTCAGGTGCTGGCCGATCAACGGTTGCCCATGCCTTGGAAGATCTTGGTTGGTATGTTGTCGATAATCTTCCACCATCTTTGTTGCCCGCGTTAGTTACTAAAGGAACTGGACCACAAGGCAAGGAGTTAGCTGTTGTGGTTGACGTTCGCGGGGGAGAGTTCTTTGATGAACTCACTCACGCACTTGCAGAACTCAAAAAAAGTAAATCTGATTATCGGCTGGTCTTTTTGGATGCGACAGATCAATCACTTGTGCAACGTTTTGAATCAACTCGTCGACCTCACCCTTTGCAGGGCAAGGATCGCATCGTTGATGGCATTGCACGAGAGCGCGCAAAGCTTGAAGATTTTCGTTCACAAGCTGATGTTGCAATAGACACATCTAATCTAAATGTTCACCAATTAGAAAAGCGCATTGGTGAAATATTTGGAGCGGGGAAGCTGCAAGGCATTCGAGTAAACGTTTTGTCATTTGGATACAAGTACGGAATCCCGGTCGATGCAGATCTCGTTTTGGATTGTAGATTTATTCCAAATCCTCATTGGATTCCAGAACTTCGCCCATTAACCGGCCTAACGCCACAGGTGAGCAAAAAGGTTCTTGGTAGTGAAGGTGTGAAAGATTTTGTTCATGGATATGTGCGTCTCGTAGATTCAATGATGGATGGTTACATGCGTGAAGGAAAAAAGTATGTGACTATCGCTGTTGGCTGCACGGGTGGGAAGCACCGAAGCGTTGCAATAACTGAAGAGATCGCCAAGCAGTTAAATGCAGTTGATACGGAATTGTCAGCACATCCAACTCACCGTGATGTAGGTCGTGAGTAAGTTTGTCTAAAGTTGTTGCCCTTGGTGGTGGCCATGGTTTGGCTGCAACCCTTGCAGCGCTACGTCAGATAACCCAAGAGATCACCGCAATAGTTACCGTTGCAGATAATGGTGGCTCAAGTGGTCGATTGCGGGAAGAGTTTCCAATCTTTCCACCTGGTGATCTGCGAATGGCGCTAACTGCATTGTGTGCAGATGATGATTGGGGCCGCACCTGGGCCGAAATTCTTCAACACAGATTTGATAGCAATGGTGAGTTAAACGGCCATGCGATGGGTAACTTGCTGCTGGCATCTATGTGGAATGCAGGCGATGACCCAGTTGTTGCATTAGATCGTGTGGGACAACTACTTAAAGTTATTGGACGAGTGTTACCTATGGCAGCTGTTGCCTTAGATATTGAGGGCACATTTAATACCTCAACTGGTCGAATAGTTGTTCGTGGTCAAAAAGAGGTTGCAACTGCGAAAGGTCATATTCAATCCCTTCGAATAATTCCGGAAGATCCACCAGCAAGGGCTGAAGCTTTGGATGCAATTGCAGATGCCCAATGGATAACGATGGGTCCAGGATCATGGTTTTCAAGTGTGATTCCGCACCTATTAGTTCCTGCCCAGCTGGATGCTCTTAAGAGTTCAAAGGCAAGGAAGATTTTGATATTAAATCTTGATGCATCCAGCCAATCACAAGGCGAAGAGTTTGCTGGATCAACCCCAGAACAACATTTAGAGTTTTTTCATCACTATGCGCCTGGATTAACTGTCGATTACTGCCTTGTGGACCAATCTGTTGTTCGAGATGAGCAATCATTGCGCGCAGCAGCATCAACCTTAGGTTCAGAGATTGTGGTGGCAGATATACGAAAAGCCCCGGGCAGCATCCATCATGATGCCGAGAAATTAGCTCTCCATTTGGGCCACATTTTTTCTCGCTAGATGGTTGGATTAGCCCCATGGCAATGACAGCATCAGTTAAGGACGAGCTTTCTCGTCTCTCCATCACCAAACCGTGTTGTCGCAAGGCCGAAGTCTCATCCCTTCTTCGCTTCGCTGGCGGATTACACATTGCGGCAGGCAAGATCGTTATCGAAGTTGAACTAGATACCTCGCAGAGTGCGCGCAGACTTCGTAAAGACATTGCAGATATTTATGGACATGATTCAGATTTAGCGGTTTTGTCATCGAGTGGTTTGCGCAAGGGTTCACGATATGTGGTTCGTGTGATTAATGAGGGCGATGCACTTGCTCGCCAAACAGGATTAGTTGATGCAAATGGTCGCCCAGTTCGTGGCTTACCACCACAGGTTGTTTCTGCTGCAACTTGTGATTCAGAGGCAGCATGGCGCGGTGCATTCATTGCCCATGGATCACTAACGGAACCAGGCCGATCTTCATCACTTGAAATTACCTGTCCAGGACCAGAGGCGGCTTTAGCGTTAGTAGGAGCGGCGCGACGTCTTGGAATTGTTGCAAAGGCTAGAGAAGTTCGTGGCGTTGATCGAGTTGTCATTCGTGACGGTGATGCCATTGGTGTTTTGCTTACTCGCTTAGGCGCACATGAAAGTGTTCTTGCGTGGGAAGAGCGCCGTATGCGCCGTGAAGTTCGGGCAACTGCGAATCGTCTTGCAAACTTTGATGATGCAAACCTGCGCCGTTCAGCCCGCGCAGCAGTTGCGGCCGCAGCCCGTGTTCAACGTGCCATGGAGATTCTTGGACCAACAATTCCTGATCACTTAAAAGAGGCTGGGGATCTGCGCATTAATCATGGCCAGGCTTCACTGGAAGAGTTGGGTTCACTTGCCACCCCTCCGATGACAAAGGATGCAATCGCTGGGCGTATCCGCCGCCTGCTGGCAATGGCCGATAAGCGTGCCCAAGAGCTTGGCATTCCAGATACTGAGAGTGGTCTTTCGCCTGATTTGCTGAACTGATTACTCATGCGTAGTAACTGTTCATTAACTCTTCACTGGTAAGGTTCTACCTAAGACCCCAGCGTTGTGGCAGTTTTACGAACCACCAACAGCTGGGCTTTTTTATGCCGCGCCGAGAAATCTCTGCAGCAGGGGCCCCACTAGTAGCAAGGACACTTTCGTGATTAATGTCGGAATCAATGGTTTTGGACGCATCGGTCGTAACTTCTTCCGTGCCTCACTAACTAACCCAAATATCAACATCGTCGCAATAAACGACCTGACTCCCAATGAGACTCTTGCTCACCTTTTGAAGTATGACTCAATCTTGGGTCGTCTAGGACTACCTGTCACATTCACAGATGATTCAATCACTGTTGACGGCAAAACAATCAAAGTTTTCTCAGAGCGCGATCCAGCAAACCTGCCATGGGCATCAGTGAAGGCAGATGTAGTTGTTGAATCAACAGGTATTTTCACAAAGGCAGCAGATGCGCAAAAGCACATCACAGCCGGTGCCAAGAAGGTAATCATCTCTGCTCCAGCAACGGATGAGGACATCACGATCGTTATGGGTGTTAACCACACACAGTACGACGGTTCAAAGCACAACATTATTTCAAATGCATCATGCACAACTAATTGCCTTGCTCCAATGGCAAAGGTTTTGCAGGACAACTGGGGAATTGTTAAAGGCTTAATGACAACAATTCACGCCTACACAAATGACCAGGTAATCCTTGATTTCCCACATAAGGATCTCCGCAGATCACGCGCAGCTGCAACAAACATGATTCCAACTTCTACAGGTGCTGCAAAGGCAATTTCACTCGTTATGCCAGAACTCAAGGGCAAGCTAGATGGATACGCAATGCGCGTGCCAGTTCCAACAGGATCTGCAACAGATCTAACTGTTGAGCTAGCCAAGGAAGCCACAGCTGCAGAAATTAACGCTGCTATGAAGGCTGCGGCAAATGGTCCACTCAAGGGATTCCTTTCATACACAGAGGATCCAATTGTTTCTTCTGACATCGTTACAGATCCTTCTTCATGTATCTTCGATGCAGGTCTTACCAAGGTAATTGGTAACCAGGTCAAGGTCGTTGGTTGGTATGACAATGAATGGGGTTACTCAAACCGCCTAGTCGACTTGATCGATTACGTTGGTAAAACTCTGTAATGCCAGATCTTTCAACAATTGATGTAGCCGGAAAGCGAGTCTTTCTTCGTTGCGATCTTAATGTTCCTTTGAAAGAGGGAGTCATTAAGGATGATGGGCGTATCAAAGCCTCGCTTCCGACTATTCAGTTACTTCTTGAAAAGGGCGCATCACTTGTAATTGCAGCCCACCTTGGTCGCCCAAAGGGTGAAGCAAAGCCTGAATTATCACTGGCACCAGTTGCAAAGCGTTTAGCTGAACTACTTGGACGAGAAGTTAGATTTACTGGTGATGTAACAGGGGCTGCCGTAACTACTGCAGCCGAGTCACTGAAAGCTGGAGAAATTCTTCTTCTCGAAAATATTCGCTTCAGCGCAGCAGAGACAAGCAAAGAAGAGTCAGAGCGCGCAGCATTTGCTGGCGAACTAGCAAAATTTGCTGATGTCTATGTTGGTGATGGCTTTGGCGCAGTACACCGCAAGCACGCATCTGTTTTTGATCTACCTCAATTACTTCCACATGCTGCCGGCACATTAGTTGCAGCAGAGGTTCAAGTTCTAAAGAAGCTAACACAAAATCCAGAACGCCCATACGGTGTTGTTCTAGGTGGAGCAAAGGTTTCAGACAAACTTGGCGTAATCGAGAACTTGCTGGGCAAGGTTGATGTTCTAGCAATTGGCGGAGGAATGGTGTTCACATTCCTAAAGGCTCAAGGCAAAGAAATTGGAACATCACTTGTTGAAGTAGAGATGCTTGATGTCGTTAAAGGCTTGATTGCAACTGCAGAAAAAAATGGCGTGAAGCTGGTTCTTCCAACTGACATTGTTGTCGCTCCTGCGTTTGCAGCAGATGCCACACCAACTTTGGTTGCAGCAGATGCAATCCCAGCAGATCAAATGGGGCTAGATATTGGACCTGTTTCTGCAAAGGCATTTGCCGCAGAGATTGTTAAGTGCAAGACCGTATTCTGGAATGGCCCAATGGGAGTGTTTGAATTTCCTAACTTTGCTGCAGGAACAAAAGTAGTTGCACAGGCTTTGACAGAGGTTTCAGGAATTTCAGTTGTAGGTGGGGGAGACTCTGCAGCAGCAGTTCGCGCTCTAGGTTTTGCTGATTCTCAGTTTGGCTACATCTCAACAGGCGGCGGTGCTTCACTGGAGTACCTCGAAGGCAAAGAACTTCCAGGCCTAAAAGCATTAGAATTAATTTAATACACAGTAACTAGCGGGGGAGTAGTAATGCGTAAACCATTGATGGCAGGAAACTGGAAGATGAACCTCAATCACCTTGAGGCTATTGCAGTTGCACAGAAGTTGGTTTACGGCCTGGATGACAAGGACTATGACGCTGTTGATGTTGCAGTCATCCCTCCCTTCACAGATATTCGTTCAATTCAAACTTTGGTAGATGGAGATCGTTTACGTCTTCAATATGGTGCGCAGGATCTTTCACCTGATGCCAGTGGAGCTTTCACCGGGGATATTTCAGGCTCAATGCTTAAAAAGTTGGGTTGCACATATGTTGTGATCGGCCACTCCGAGCGCCGCGCAATCCATCAAGAGTCAGATACTTTGATTAATCTAAAGATCAAGGCAGCGCTAGCAAATGAAATGATTCCAATTTTCTGTGTGGGTGAAGAGTTAGCAATTCGCGAAGCTGGAACACATGTGAGCCATGTGATTCGCCAGGTGCGAGCAGGTCTTGAGGGCTTTACAAAGCCAGAGCTAAAAAAGATTGTTATTGCTTATGAACCAGTGTGGGCGATTGGCACAGGAAAGACTGCAACACCTGAAGATGCTCAAGAGGTATGTGCCGCGATTCGTGAAGAGGTTGAAAACATTGGTTCATCTGAGATCGCATCAAATATGCGCATCCTCTACGGCGGTTCAGTGAAGTCATCTAACATCGTGGAAATCATGAAAAAGGCAGATGTTGATGGTGCCTTGATTGGTGGAGCGAGCCTAGACCCTGAAGAATTGGCCAAGATCGTCAAATTTCACGCGGTGAGCGAGTAAGCATTACCCCCACGGGGCGGGTATCCTTACCCTCTACGAACTAGGAGTTTAAGAAAAGTGAAACTAGCTCTCTCAATAGCGCTGATTATTACCAGCCTACTCATGATCCTTTTGGT
>CANLAC010000011.1 GCA_947488645.1 Actinomycetota bacterium
TCAAAACTACCTTGTCAGCAAAGCGTGTTAAAAATGTTGCTTCCTCAACTGCCGAGTCTCCACCACCAACAACAGCAATTGTTTGTCCACGGAAAAAGAATCCATCACATGTGGCACACCATGAAACCCCGTGACCAGATAAACGCTTTTCATTAACCAAACCAATTTCACGATAGGCACTACCTGTTGCAAGAATTACAGATTTTGCCTTCACTGTATTTCCTGAACCATCTTTCAAAACCTTTATATCGCCCGATAAATCCATTTCAACAATGTCATCCGTAATTAACTCAGCACCAAAACGCTTAGCCTGTTTGCGCATACTGTCCATTAGATCTGGACCCATCACACCATCTGTGAATCCTGGAAAGTTTTCAACCTCTGTTGTGTTCATCAGCGCGCCGCCTGCAGTGACAGAACCTTCGTAGATGATCGGATCTAACTGCGCACGCGCTGCATAAATCGCAGCGGTATATCCGGCAGGACCAGATCCAACAATTACAACGTTTCTTACTTCACTCACGATGCCCCCTAGGCCCTGAAATCTATTCGTTTTCTTCTGGTTTTGCTGAACGGCGACTAATCGAACTACCTAAGCGGCGAATCATGGAAATCTCTTCAATGTGAAGCGCCTTTGCCGCCAGGATGTAGGTAAAGAACGCGACGACCATCACAACTAAGAGTTCGCCAGCACGCGCAGCACGCGACATATCAAGCGCAAGCCAGGATATGTATTGGGTCATTGCAAACAATGGAAGCATCGCAAGAAGAGAGGCAATCAACAAACGTATGTGTTGGCCCAAGAATTCAGAGAGTGCAAGCTTTCCGACATGTCTTTTCAATAATCCTAAAGTAACAGGTAATCCGACTAAATAACTCACAGAAAATGCCACACCTAAACCAATTGTTATCCACTGTGTTTTCAAGGAGTATAAGAAGAAGTAAGACATTGCAACAGAGAAAATATTGATAACTACAATTGAGATAACTTGAGTTTTTGTATCTTCAAAAGCGTTAAAGCCTCTAATCAAAATTAAGTTGATAGAAAATGCTACTAAACCAAAGCTAAGCGCCGATAAAACATAACCGATATAGCGGGAATCATCATTAGAGATTCCAATGAAGATACTTTGTGTAATTAAAGGACCAAACAATAAGAATGCAACGGCGCTCGGAACTGTAATCACACCAACTAAACGGATTGCCCTGATCAACTGGGCCTTAACTTCATCACGCTTGCCATCCAATGCCAGCTTTGAAATATGAGGCAAGATCGCAGTAATAATTGAAATCGTGACAATGGAATATGGCAACAACATAACAAAGTAGGCAAATGTGTATGGGGTGTAACCAACACCGGTTACAACACCTTCTTGCGCACTTCTTACGGCGGCGGTTGTTGCAACATTTACCGTTACTAGATAACCAAGTTGTGAGATCAACACATAAACCAAGGTCCAACCAGCTAAGTTAAATGATTTACCTAAACCAGAAACACCCAGCTTTGGCTTAATCGAGATTCCAAGTTTTCTAATAACTGGCACTAGAACCAAGGCCTGCACAACAACGCTCAAGGTTGTTCCCCAGCCCAATAGCGCGACCTGGTTAGAGGTAATGCTTGAAATATCAATGCCAGGTGAGAACAGTAAGAATCCACCAAATAACGCGATACCTACGAGGTTATTAGCAATCGGTGCCCACATAAGCGGGCCAAAGGAATCACGGGCATTGGCCACTTGGCCCAGCATTGTAAACAAACCAAGAAAGAAGATTTGTGGCAAGCAGTAGCGCGTAAAGGCAATTGCGATCTCTTGCTCAGTTTCAAAACCTGTTGTGAAAAACTCTGGTGCATATAAGCGAACTAGAGCTGGTGCAAAGAACATACCAAGTGAAACAAGAACAAGAAGAATAAGTGAAATGGTTGTAATAAGCCGTGAAGCAAAATCATCGCCGCCATCTTCGTGGTCAAAAGATCGCACCAGTTGTGGAATAAAGATTGCAGTTAGTGCGCCGCCAACGAGCAAGTTATACAAAATGTTTGGCATTGTGTTTGCAACGTTGTAGGTATCTGCAAGCAATGTTGTTCCAAGGACTGCAACAATTAGAATTCCGCGAACAAAACCAGTAATGCGAGAAATAATCGTGCCTAGAGCCATGATGCCTGAAGCACGGAAGAGTTCGTTAGATTTCACTTAACCCTCCTTCGGACTCGACGGACACTCTGTGCCACACCTGCCAATAGAAGAAGTATGGCCGCACCTGTCGTAAACCAGGTAACACGCGAGTCAATAACAGTTGAATTTAAGGTCAGCGTTGCCTCTGGGACAATTTCGTTGCCTTCATCATCGATGATCTGCGCGGTGACCGTTGTTTGACCCGGAGCTATCACATCTACAACCATTTCAAGCTGCCTTTTAGATTGCGCTGGGATTGTTACAGCCTCAAAACTATCTACGATCACACGTGAGTTAATTGGAAGTAAAGAGATATTAATTGTGACATCAGCATCAAACTCATTGATGACAGTTACCGGCAATTTAACATTTGATGTGGTGATCTGGTACTTACCGCTATTTATGCGCAGTTTTCGAACCATTGCTTCAACTGCTGTGCGGGCGCTGTAGGAGTAAAAATCTCGACTATCTTTATCCAGCTTTGGTGAAAGTAACTTTGAAAGCTGAGCTCGCAGAATGATTAATTCAGCATCATTAACAACCCTTGAAAGCTTTGTTAACGCCTTGCGGTTATCGCCATAGGCCTTTCGCAGCGGGAAACTAAGCCCAGATTTACCTGTACTCCACTCACCATCTGGTTCGCTACGCACTGTGCGACCTAGTGCTAGTTCTAATTGTGATTTACCAAATGCGTAGTAATTCTTTAATTCACTAGGTGCTAAACGCCTAGCAAGTGAGACATCCGGATTTCCGTATGCAAGTGCAACTACTTGTTGACCGTATGTAATTTGCCGAAGCTGTTTTAACCAAGCAGCTGCAATATCTTTGCCAGCAGGTGTTGCATCAGTTGCTAATGTGTAATCACCAGTCATTGCAATAACTTCGTCAATTAGTGCTGCGTCAATTACCCAAGTTTTGTTATTAGAGCGCGGGGTGTAGACCAATTGTCCAAGAGCACCTGATGGCGTTAACTCTTGCGCCAAATCATCATTTCTAAATTCGCCAGTAAATGTTTGATGGGCCATGGATGTAATTCGCACAATTGAGCCTGCCGCTTTTGCAGGTGACAATGGAAGCAGCACCAAAAGCATTACAAGGAGTGCAATTAATCTTTTCATAGCGCCAACTCTGCACTTTTAGCAATTAGCTTTTTTTCATCGGGGTATGCCAAGCGATCAACAATTTCAGCGAGTGGAAACCATGAAACCTCATCTACTTCACTCTCTTGAGCAAGCAATGTTCCGCCAACTTCTGTAAACATAAAGTGATGAACAGTCTTGTGAATTCGCTTTCCACCAGCCATAAACCAAAAATCAATTACACCTAAAGATTTTGTAATAGATGAAGTAATTCCAGTTTCTTCAGCAACCTCACGAATAGCTGCCTGTTCTGGGGTTTCACCTTCTTCAATATGTCCTTTAGGCAAAGACCATAAAACTCGTTTTCCGCTGGCATCTTTGTGGTCGTAGCGACCGATCAATAAACCCATCGTGCCAGTGGTATCAATGACTAAACCGCCAGCACTGACCTCATCAACTCTTTTTGCATAGGGCCGTTTTACCTCAGCACGCTTCGGTTGAGCGCTCTTCTGAGCAGTGTTTTGTGTCTGTGGTTGTGGGCCGCGATTACCGGAGCGCTTACGCTTCCGCTTTTTCTTCGTACCTTCGCTGCCCGCACCAGGTGCCGGGATCATGGAGCAAGGGTAGTGCTTTAACCTTACTTATTGTGAGCACAGCATTAGGCGCCGCAGGAGAGTTAGCGATCCGTTCATTAGTTGAACGAGCACCGCTTGCAAGCTCCTTAGCCCAAGCCTTTAAGGCCAAGGGGTTTACCTTGGCATTGGTTGGCGGACCTGTGCGTGATGCAATTCTTGGGCGTCTTGGAAATGATTTAGATTTCACAACCAATGCGCACCCATTAGAAACAAAAAAGATTTTGCAAGAGTGGGCAGAAAATATCTGGGATACAGGAATTGCTTTTGGAACAGTTGCAGGAAAACGTGGTGATACAACTGTTGAAGTAACAACCTATCGCACCGAAAGTTATGATCCTGATTCTCGCAAACCAGAAGTTGAATACGGACAGACAATTGATGGTGATTTATCACGTCGTGATTTCACCGTTAACTCAATGGCACTTGAATTAACTGGAGAGAAACCACAGTTCATCGACCCATTTAATGGTTTGCAAGATTTAGCGGCTAAAGTTTTGCGTACACCAGGTAAGCCTGGTGATTCTTTTAACGACGACCCATTACGAATGATGCGCGCTGCACGCTTTGCATCTCAATTAGGTTTTGAAATCGCACCCGAAGTTGTGCAATCAATGAAAGATTTAGCCCACCGCATCAGCATTATTTCTGCAGAACGTGTTCGTGATGAATTCATAAAGATGTTGATGTCACCTAACCCCCGCACCGGAATAACACTTTTGGTTGACACAGGTTTGGCTGATTTAGTTCTGCCTGAAATTCCAAAGCTGCGATTAGAAGTTGATGAACACCATCACCATAAAGATGTCTATGAACACTCCATTACAGTTCTAGAACAAGCGATCGAACATGAAGATCGTCTAGGTGGGCCAAATCTTGTCATTCGCCTTGCTGCCTTATTACATGACATTGGGAAACCAAAGACCCGCGCCTTTATTGAAGGTGGCGGAGTTTCTTTCCATCACCATGAAGTTGTTGGTGCACGCCTTGCAAAGAAGCGTTTAGAAGCGCTGCGCTTTGACAATGACACCATTGAAGCGGTGGAGCTACTAACAACATTGCACCTTCGTTTTCACGGTTATGGTGAGGGAGAATGGACTGATTCTGCTGTGCGCAGATATGTGCGAGATGCCGGTGATTTCATTACCCATTTACATGTATTAACACGCGCTGACTGCACAACCCGCAATAAGACAAAGGCCGCCCGCCTTGCTGCAACATATGACTCGCTAGAAGCACGCATTGCCGTGTTGATGGAGCAGGAAGAGTTGTCAAGGATTCGCCCTGATTTAGATGGCGCGCAAGTTATGCAACTACTTAATTTAAAACCTTCTCGAGAAGTTGGGCAGGCAATGGATTTCTTATTGGAACTTCGATTAGAAGAAGGCCCTATTGGCGAGGAAGCAGCAACAAAAGCGCTGCTTGCATGGTGGGCTAGTAGGTAGCGTAAAACTTTGCTGGTCTAAGAACAATGAAAGCAATTAACAAATACGCAGCTGATACAGCAAGTGGCACTATCCGAGACAAGCCCGAAGGTGGCAGCAATAGCGCCGCAATCAAACCACCGCTAACGATTGCGCCGTTTACAACGACATCATAAACAGCAAAAACTCTACCGCGGTGATAGTCATCAACTTTTGATTGCACTAATGCATCATTTGTAACTTTAATGTTCTGGCCAAAAAACGCGGTAAGAAAAGCGGTGGCGCTTAATCCAATTTCTGTTTGTGAAGCGGCAAGAATAAGCGGTGAACAAGCACTAGCGATCATCGCAAACTTAATCCAACGGTGTCTTCCAAAGCGCGCAACACCGTAAGGGGCTAGGAACGCGCCTAAGAAAAGACCAACTCCAGCAATACTTAACGCAATACCAAAGCCTTGTAATCCAGCTTCTGGTTTAGATGGATCGTTAAATGTGTTTCGCTCTAATAATAAAGCGGTCAAAGTTAAAGCGGTAAGGCCACCGCGCTGCACCGCGGTCGCAATGATTCCGCGAGATGCATCGAGACGCTCCTGTAAGTATTGGAAGCCTTCTTTCATATCTCTAAATCCTTGGAGAAAAGAGGCCGACTCCTTTTCTTTCTGGAGTGGGCCTATTTCATTCTTCTTTAATCGACCAGTAAGGAGTGCAGCAATGAAATATCCCGCTGCAGCAAGCACAATAAGTAAAGCATCTGCATGATCTGCAATTGCTGCACCATCTACTAACGCACGAACCCCAACACCAATACCGCCGCCGACAACAACTAAAACAGAGCCTCCAGTAACAGCAATTGCATTTGCTGTTATCAAAGATTTTGTATCAACTAGTAATGGAAGACCGGCAGATAGTGCGGCAAGAATAAATCTATTGATACCAAAGGCAACTAATACAACAATTGTTAGTTCAACACCTGTGGTGCCGGTGTATACAAGCAAAGCGACAAAGAAAAGATTTGCGCTACGAGCTACATTACAAAAAAAGAGTACGCGTTGTCTAGAAACACGATCTAAAATCGTTCCAACAAAAGGTCCAATAAGCGAATACGGCAACAACACAACAGCAAAACCAATTGCCGCACTTAGCGCATTTGCTTGTCGCTCTGGTGAAAACAATATAAAGGATGCAAGTGCGCTTTGAAAGATGCCATCAGTTGCTTGGCCGGTCCACCGAACAGCAAGAAGTCGAGATAATCGAGGGTGTCGTAGCAATCCAACAAAACTCATAAGAAAGAGCGTAACCTTCAAAAGGGGATTATTCTTCTCCTTAATGAAATCGCAACGAGGGTTCATCGATTATTCACTCGATAAGCGTGCCACTTTGATGGCGCTCTTTCGTGGTGTTGTCGATGCCTGCGACGCCGACCCATATTTGATGCGCGCTGCTAAGTGGCATGGTGACAAAGTCGCTCGTAACTGCCCAGTCTGCAAAAAGGAAGAGCTCGTTGAATTGCGCTACACCTTCGGCGAGCAGTTAGGTCAATACTCAGGGCGCATTAAGACTCCCAAAGAGTTAATCGCGATGGAACGCGAGTTTGGTGAGTTCACTGTGTACATCGTTGAAGTCTGTAAGAACTGTTCATGGAATCACCTATGTGCCTCATACGTATTAGGTGATGGAGTTGAACGAAAAGCCCCGCGCAAGGTTCGCACCTTGGAGGATGAGGATTACGCCAAGGGATAGCATTAGCAAATGGCCCGTAAATTAATGATTAGAGCCGCAGTCTTTCTAGGCGGCATTGGTTTTGTTGCCGGCTCAGTCTTATTTGCTCTTGCCTATTTCACCGTTGATATCCCTGATGCCAACGCATATGTAAATAGCCAATCAACAATCATTCAGTATTCAAATGGCGAAGAGATCGGCAGAGTCGGAACACAAAACCGCCAGATCGTGCCTCTTGCAAAGATTCCACTCAATGTTCGTTACGCAGTATTAGCAGCAGAGGATCGTGGCTTCTACTCAAATAAAGCATTTTCTGTAACAGGAATCTTGCGCGCAGTAGTTAATAATTTAAGAGGCGGCGCACTACAAGGTGGCTCCACCATCACGCAGCAGTATGCAAAGACCGCCTTTTTAACTCCTAGCCGCACTATTCAGCGAAAGATTAAAGAACTTGTAATTGCCATCAAATTAGAAAACCAACTCTCTAAAGATCAAATCTTTGAAAGTTACTTAAATACCATTTACTTCGGTCGCGGCTCATACGGTGTCATGACCGCATCGCAGCAGTACTTCAACCGTAACGTCGAGCAACTAACAAATTCACAGGCAGCGGTCATCGCATCTATTTTGCGCTCGCCAGGTTTGTACGACCCAGCATTTAAAGAAGGTAACGCAGAACGTTTAGCTAATCGTTTTGATTATGTAAAGAACAACATGATTGAAGCCGGCTGGCTAGATAAAGACGCTGCGGCAAAAATGAAGTTACCGGCAGTTGCACCACGTTCAACCTCTGGCCAACTAAGCGGTCCCAAGGGTCACATCGTTGAAGCTGTGCAAAAAGAGTTAGCAAAACTTGGTTTTAGTCAGGATCAACTATTAGTTGGTGGACTTGTCATCAAGACAACACTTGATCAAAAGGCACAGCAATCTGCAGTTGATGCTGTCAATAAGTTTTATCCTGCAAAAGCACCTGCCGATCTTCGAATTGGTCTAGTTGCTATTCGCCCCGGGACCGGCGAAGTCCTTGCAATGTATGGCGGGCGTGATTATTTAGAGCGTCAATTAAATGATGCAACGCAATCTATTGCGCAAGCCGGCTCCACATTTAAACCATTCGCAATAGTTTCAGCGTTAGAACAAGGAATCCCACTGACATCAATGTGGAATGGTGATTCACCACAGACATTTGATGACGCCGGAAAGCCATATGAGGTTTTCAACTATGGCAATGAGGGATGGGGACAAACCGATCTAATGAATGCAACTAAACATTCAATTAACACCATTTTTGTGCCACTAGGGATCAAGGTTGGACCAACAAATGTTGTTGATGTTGCACGTCGAGCAGGAATCCCAGAAAGTGTTGCGATGATGCCAACACCATCAATTGTGCTTGGAACATCAAGTCCTCACGTCATCGACGTGGCAAATGCTTATGCAACCTTTGCAGCACAAGGAATTAAGTCAAAGCCATTCTTGGTAACTCAAGTTCTAGGTAGCAATAAAGGTGTTTTGTATGAAGCAACTCCACAAACCCAAGAGGTCTTTAGTAAAGAGGTCATGGCTGATCTAACCTACGCGCTCAAAGGAACGATTACTGGCGGAACAGGTGCGGCAGCACTTGCACTCGGACGACCAGCTGCGGGTAAGACTGGAACATCACAATCAAATGCATCGGCCTGGTTTAGCGCCTACACACCGCAGATCGCAGCCTCTGTTGCATTCTTTAGAGATAACGCAACGCAAACACTTAACGGTATTGGCGGGATGACATCTCTAACAGGTGGATCCTTCCCTGCACGCATCTGGACACAGTTCATGAAGGGCGCACTCAAGGGCGAACCCGTAATGGATTTCCCAGCACCATCAAATATTGGGGGACTTGAACCTGTTGTTATGACATCTGGCGGAAAACAAAAGCCTAAGCCGTAATGAAAGTTAGAACGCTTGTAGTTCTTGTCATATTTGCCTCACTAATCTCTTTTGGAAAATCTAGCCATTGCCAAAACACCGGCTGGGCAACGCCAGATCAATATATTCACGCCTGTTATAGCGATCTGCCAGCACTATATGCAAGCCGCGGATTAGATAAAAACGCCTGGCCATTCACAAGTAATGAGAACAGCGTTGAGTATCCGGTAGTTACTGCAATGGTTATGTATGTAACAAGCTTTGGTGCAAACTCCCCTGCTACATACTTCAATATCAATATTTTCTTTTTAGTGTTGTTATTCCTAGCAACTGTCCTGATTGTGAGAAAGATAAGACCAGAGTTTGCATACCTTGTTCCTGTTGCACCAGCAATGATTGCATCGCTCTATATCAACTGGGATCTATGGGCGATTGCGACAATGATGTTTGCCATCTATTGGTTTGATCGAAAGCAGTATCTACATAGCGCATTAATTATGGGTCTTTCTATTTCAACAAAGTTTTTACCAGTCTTCTTACTTATTCCGATTGCATTTATTTTATGGCGAGATGCAAAAGTAAAAGAACTTCTTAAATATGTAGCCGTCGTTGCACTTACTTGGATTGCAATCAATGCCCCATTTGCGTTAACTACCCCAACTGGCTGGTGGCGCTTTTATAAACTCAACCTCGAGCGCGGAGCAGACTGGGGATCAATCTGGTTGGCGTTAGAACAACTTGGTCTTTCACTAAAAAACCTGAATTATCTTTCAATCTTGTTATTACTGATTGCACTCACTACAGTTGCTATTTTGTTATTTGAATTAAAGTACACACCAACTCTTGCCTCCGTTGCCTTTATTGTCTTGGCATCTGTAATGCTTGCCAGCAAGGTGTATTCACCGCAATATGTTCTTTGGTTAACACCATTAGTTGTTATTGCCTTAACAAATAAAAAAGATCTGCATGCATTTTGGGTGTGGCAAGCAACTGAAGTTATTTATCACGTTGCAATCTGGCAGCACCTGGCATCTGTGACCGGTGCCAAATTTGGACTGGCTGCCACCCCTTTTGCCATCCTGACCCTGGTCCGAATCGGGGGCACGATCTACCTGATGGCAGTCCTGGCCAGACGGGCTTTACAGGCTCGAAATAAGCACAGCCAGCTCCTCGATTTACTATTTGAGGCTGGAAAGCCTTACCCTTAGCCCTCTTAAAGCCTAAGGTTTTCCTTAGGTAATAAGGAATTTAACCCTCCTGTCACGGAAATACCGTGGCCGTCTTAGTCCAGAGGAGGTCGGGTTAACACATGCGTCATTATGAACTTATGGTCATTCTTGATCCAGAACTAGAAGAACGCACAGTCACACCAAGCCTAGAAACATACTTGAAGATCATTAAAGACTCAGGTGGAACAGTCAACAAGCTCGACTTGTGGGGCCGTCGCCGTATGTCTTTTGAAATTCAGAAAAAAGGCGAAGGTATCTACGCAGTCATTGATATGAATTGCGAACCAGCAGCGATTAAGGAATTAGATCGCCAGCTTAATTTGAACGAATCAGTGTTACGCACAAAGGCAATGCGTCTAGACGCATAAGCTTTTTGCATACACGATGCTAGGACTCCACGAGTAGAGATGAGGAAATAAAATGGCAGCAGGAGATACAACAATCACGATGATCGGCAACTTAGTTGACGATCCAGAGCTACGTTTCACACCATCAGGTGCGGCCGTTGCAAAGTTTCGCGTTGCATCAACACCACGCTATTTAGATAAGCAAACTAATGAATGGAAAGATGGCGAGAGCCTTTTCCTTCAATGTCAGATCTGGCGTCAAGCAGCAGAAAATGTTGCAGAGTCACTGACAAAAGGAATGCGCGTCATCCTTTCTGGTCGTCTTAAGCAACGTTCATATGAAACTAAAGAGGGCGAAAAGCGCACCGTCTTTGAGGTAGAAGTAGATGAAGTTGGTCCATCACTACGCAATGCAACTGCAAAGGTCACTAAGGCCCAGCGTTCAGCAGGTGCGAATGGCGGATACTCTGCACCAGCTGCAGCAGATTCATTTAACGAAGACCCATGGGCAGCAGCATCATCGTCATCAGCACCAGCAGGTGGTGGATGGGGAACATCAACTACCGACGAACCACCGTTCTAAACACATTTAATCCAACCGACAATCCATTCCTAGTTCGCGAGAACTAGGGCCCGAAAAGGAGCACCATAATGGGAGCAAGAAATAACAAGGCTCTACGCGAGCCTAAGAATAAGAATGCGAAACAAGCAGCCTTAAACAAGAAGTTTAAGAAGAAGCCGTGCAGCTTCTGCCAGCAGAAGGTCACATTTATCGATTACAAAGATATTGCGACACTTCGCAAGTACATTTCTGATCGCGGCAAAATCCGCGCTCGCCGCGTTACAGGTGCCTGCACACAGCACCAGCGTTCAATCGCAACCGCGGTAAAGAACAGTCGTGAAGTAGCACTACTTCCTTACACATCTTCAGCGCGATAAGGGGAATAGAACAATGAAACTAATCCTTACTCGCGAAGTTGCAGGCCTAGGTGCTGCAGGAGATGTTGTAACTGTTAAAGATGGATTCGCTCGCAACTTCTTGTTGCCACGCGGAAACGCAATCGCTTGGTCACTTGGTGGAGAAAAGCAGATTGAAAGCATTCGTCGCGCGCGTTCAGCACGTGAAGTTCGCGATATCGATCACGCTAAGGAAATCAAAGCAAAGCTTGAGAACGCATCAGTTGTTACTAAGGTCAAGGTTGGCGCTAAGGGCGCACTCTTTGGTTCAGTAACTGACAAAGATGTTGCATCAGCAATCAAGTCGGCAACTGGTCTAGATATCGATCGTCATGCGATCGCTACTAAGGGCCACATCAAGAAGCTTGGCACACACGATGTGAAGGTCTCTTTGGGTCACAACGTGACTGCAAAGGTTTCAGTAAGCGTTGTAGCTGACAAGTAATCACCAATAATTAAAAGACCCGTCACACATGTGGCGGGTTTTTTATTTCTCCCAATCAAATCTCATCATTTGATATCTCAAAAATTACTTTCCTCCACAGGGCTGTGTGTATAGATATCGGCCCTGACCTGCATCTTTAGTGGCGATGAGAGTGAGCACCAGTAGTTATGCACAATCGATCCACCGCTACATACACAGGAAATCGCCCTTATCCACCCACTTACCCACAGCTTTTCCCCAGGGCCAAAGGGTGATCTTCGCGCTCACAGGGGGCCACGGTTTAAGTTACGCGCAGCAGGTAACACACTTGTCAGTGTCCTATGGGAGGTTTAACGCGTGAGCATCGCAGAACTTCCTAATAGCCGCCCTCGTGATCCCAACATCAACTCTGTTGGAGCCGAGTTTGAGCGCACACCACCACAAGATTTAATTGCAGAGCAATCTGTTCTTGGTGGAATGTTGTTATCTAAGGATGCAATTGCAGATGTCATTGAAATTATTCGTGATCGCGATTTCTATCGCCCGGCCCATGAATTAATTTACGATGCAATTATTGATTTGTATGGCCGCGGTGAACCAGCGGACGCAGTAACAGTATCTGCAGAGCTTTCAAAGCGCGGAGATATTTCTCGCGCAGGTGGTGCTCCCTATTTACACACTCTTATCTCATCTGTTCCAACAGCTGCTAACGCTGGTTATTACGCAAAGATTGTTCGTGAACATGCAATCATGCGCCGCTTAGTTGAGGCTGGTACAAAGATTGTTCAATACGGTTACACAACCGAAGGTGAAGTCGATGACATGGTTGACCTCGCACAAGCTGAGGTCTATGCGGTCACAGAGCGTCGTTCATCTGAAGATTATGTACAACTCTCAACACTGCTTCCACAAGCACTCGATGAAATTGAAGCGATTTCAAAAGGTATTGGTGTTGAAGGTGTGAAGACTGGATTTAAAGATCTTGATGCATTAACTCATGGTCTGCATCCAGGTAACATGATTATTCTTGCTGCGCGTCCTGCAATGGGTAAGTCAACACTTGGTCTTGATATTGCTCGTCATGCATCAATTCATGACGGATTAACATCAGTTATTTTCTCTCTTGAAATGTCAAAGAGTGAAATCACAATGCGTATGCTCTCTGCTGAAGCACGTGTTGGTCTTAACAATATTCGCTCTGGATCTTTATCTGATGATGAGTGGTCACGTCTTGCTCGTCGTATGGGTGAAATTTCTGAAGCACCATTATTTATTGATGATTCACCTAACCTTTCCATGATGGAGATCCGTGCAAAGGCACGTCGCCTGAAGCAGCGTCATGACCTTAAATTGATTATTATTGATTATCTGCAGCTGATGTCATCGGGTAAAAAGGTTGAAAACCGCCAGCAGGAAGTATCTGAGTTCTCACGTCAATTGAAGTTGATGGCTAAAGAGTTAAACATTCCGGTTATTGCAATTTCACAGCTAAACCGTGGACCTGAACAACGTACCGATAAAAGACCAATGCTTTCAGATCTTCGTGAATCTGGTTCTATTGAACAAGATGCAGACGTTGTCATCATGTTGCACCGCGATGATATGTATGACCCACAAAACCGAACAGGTGAAGCAGATTTAATTGTTGCAAAGCACCGTAACGGACCAACACGAACAATTACCGTTTCAGCCCAACTTCACTATGCACGCTTCTTTGATATGCCACAAAACCCAGGTAGCGGAACTGACTGGACGCAACAACGTGAAGCAACTAATACTCCACCAGAAGATAATTTCGGTTCTTAAGTAGTTTTATTGCGTGCTTGATCTGCCATATAAATTCCGGCGATTACAACGACGCCACCAAGAAGTTGAATCACTGTCCATGATTCACCAAGCCAAAACCAGGCAACGATGCCAACAAAAATTGGCTCTAGTAATCCAAAAGCACTAGTCGTTGATGCCTTCAAATTCTTAAGTCCTGCCATCACACACAAATACGGCAGGATGGTTCCGATTAAAACAACATAGAGAATTAACACCCAACCTTGTGCACTATTACCTTCTAGCGCACCCTCTAATGGAATTGATGTTGTAAAGACTTGGAATGGAAAGTTCCAGACCGGCAAAACTAAACACCAGGTAACACCTGCAAAGAAAAAGCCCCACATAGTGATTGATTGACTATCGCGGTGTTCAGAGAGTGCTTCACCACCCAGAAAGTAATAAGCCAGTGCAAAAGAGGCACCAAAGCCTGCGATCACACCAATGCCATCGAGTGTTAACCCATCCCAAATCTGTGCAATCAATGCCAAACCAGAGAGCGCCAGTATCAACGCCGCCCACATTTGATTGGGCACATGCTTGCGCTTAACTACCCGCAAATACACAACAATCCAGACAGGGGCGGTGAATTCGATAAGCAGGGCAATGCTTACATGCATTCTAGAAATTGCTAAGAAATAGAGCGCTTGGACCGTTGCGATGCCAAGGACACCATAGGAAACCAAAGGCACAATATCGGAGCGTTTAATGCGCAGTGTCGTAGGGGCTTTGCGCCACAAATACAGCGCCAGAATTGTGCAGGCACTGATTGCACGCACTTGAGCTAACCGCCAAGCGGTGATGTGACCATCAAGTAGCAGTTTTGCTGCGATGCCATTGCTGGCAAACATCAACGCAGAAAGGATCAGTAGTAATTCACTGCGTCTGGCTTTAAGCATTTAGCAAGGGTAACTGATTAAAAGGCGCTTTCTGCCTAAAACGCTGATTCAGGCAGTTCCATGATGGAACCATCAGTTGCTTCAACGATCTTACGATCTGCGGTGATGTGTGGCAGATTGTTATGAACGAAGAACTTAGCTGCAGCAATCTTGCCTGTATAGAAATCTGTGTCCTTACCGGCGTTAGGCAGCTTTTCAACTGCGATATCTGCTTGGCGTAGTAACAACCATGAGGTGATGATGTCACCAACAGCCATTAAGCAACGAGATGTATTAAGTCCAACCTTATAAATCTTGACCGCATCTGTTT
>CANLAC010000012.1 GCA_947488645.1 Actinomycetota bacterium
AGTATGCAATACCTGGTGATCGTTATGATCTCTTTGCAATGTTTCGCGGGGATCCTTCAGATGGTTTGCCAGGAGTTAAGGGGATCGGCGAAAAGGGAGCAGCTGTAATTGCTAACCACTTTGCCACGGTCGAGGAAGCACTAGCTGGGGCAAATTCTGCACATGATTCTTTGCCTCCGGCCTTGGCCAAGAAGATCATTGCTGGCGCAGATTACTTGAAAATCGCACCGAAGTTAGTTCGAGTCGCACGCGATGCACCACTTCCAAAGATTGATCTCTCAATTCCTAAAGCTCCGAAAGATCTGTCAGAGATTTACCAATTCAAAGAGCGTTACGCATTAGGTGCAAGCGTTGATCGTTTGATCAGTGCACTAGGTTGGTAAAACTGCCTTGGTAAATACTCTTCTTTCATGTCTGGCCGGAGTTGTCCTAAGTGGGGCGTTCGAGCCGATAGGGAAGTGGTGGCTCGCTCCAATAGCCCTGCTGGTGCATATGTATGCGATAGAAAGAACAGATCGTAAGGGGCTATCTGTATTTGTATTTGCTTTCACCTTTAATGCCGTATTACTCCACTGGACAAGTACCTACGTTGGGTCAACTCCATGGATCATTTTGTCTCTTGGTCTATCTCTGTTGTATTTGCCGTTAGCTCTGGTCGGGCGATGGGGGATGGCTGCTTATCCTTTGATATTCGTAGTACTCGAAGAAGTTCGAAACAAGTTTCCATTCGGAGGATTTGGTTGGGCAAGAGTTGCATACTCTCAATCCGATGCACCGTATGCAGCAATAGCATCTCGTGGGGGAGCCATATCTCTTTCGGCGATCACAATACTTCTTGCCGGGTTTGCCTATTTTGCTCTAAATAAGAAGGTGCAATTAAGTTTCGTGATTCCATTACTTGTTCTTTTCATTCCAAGCAACATTGCAACTGTCAATCAAACATCTGTTCTAATGATTCAAGGTAATGTTCCAGAGTTAGGATTGGATTTCAATGCAAGAGCAAAGCAAGTTTTTTACAATCATGTTGATGAAACAAAGAAGGCATTAGCAAAATATCAAAAAGTTGACTTCATTGTGTGGCCGGAAAATGCTGTTGATGTGGATCCATATACCAACAAAGATGTTTACGAGGAATTGGAGTCTTTTGACAAACCCTTAATTATTGGTGCGATCGTCGGGAAGGGCGATAAACTTCTTAATACTTCAATACTGTGGGGCGATAAGACCCAAGATATTTATGTGAAGCAGCATCTGACACCCTTTGGTGAGTACATCCCATTACGTTCCTTGGCCAAGAAGATCTCTCCTTTGGTCAATCAAGTAGATGACTTTTCTCCAGGAAGCGAGCAAAAAATCTTCACAATCGGTCAAGCAAAGGTTGCTCCGGTGATCTGTTTTGAACTACTTGATGATGAAATCCTTTCAAAAGCCGCCAAATCTTCCAATCTTTTGGTCGTTCAAACCAACAGTGCAACCTTTGGTGCATCGGCAGAAAGTGCCCAACAATTGTCGATAACCAGGATCCGAGCTATAGAACATTCCAGAAATGTTGTTTCAGTGTCGACAACTGGAATCTCTGCAGTCATTGATTTCAATGGAAAAGTATTGATTCAAACAAGTATGGGCACTGCAGAACACGTATTTGCAGAAGTTGGACTCATTGAACAGAGTTCGCCGCGGGATCGTTATGGGGATTGGGCGGGGGTTTTCACGCTTATCTGGCTACTTGTGGTTGCCCGTCGAGCGTATGTAATACGCCGATAAGTTACATTATGTAAAGTAAGAAAGAGAAAGGCTGAGTAGCCCCTTCTATCGATAATCATCCATCGGTGTGCAGGCACAGACCAGATTTCGATCTCCATGGGCTCCGTCAATGCGTCCAACAGGTGGCCAATACTTCATTCGAGATCCTATTGATTCACCCGCTACTAGGCCGTCCAATACAACTGGATATCCGCCCTTTTCACGGCTGTACTCCCGCTCCCATTGGCTTGTGACCACAGAAAGGGCTGTATGAGGCGCATGGCGCAACGCTGAGCCTTCAATGCTGATTGTGCCGTCAATGACCTCTTGGATCTCAGCTCTAATAGAAATCATGGCATCAATGAATCGGTGGATCTCTCTGATGTCTTCAGATTCAGTTGGCTCAATCATTAATGTGCCAGCTACCGGGAATGACATCGTTGGTGCATGGAAACCGTAATCCATCAATCGTTTTGCAATGTCATCAACACTGACACCCGAATCCTTTGTTAACCCACGAATATCAAGAATGCACTCATGTGCAACGCGGCCATTAGCGCCGGTATAGAGGACTGGATAGGAATCTTGAAGTCGATGTGCCATGTAATTGGCAGACAAAATCGCCACTTGAGTTGAGTGAGTTAACCCTTCTCCCCCTAGTAAGCGAATGTATGCCCACGAGATAGGCAAAATACTTGCAGAACCAAATGGCGCACCTGAAATTGGTCCTGGACCAGTTGCTGGTCCAGCAGTTAGATCCATTGGGTGATTTGGTAAGAACGGTGCAAGGTGAGCACGCGCAATAACAGGACCTACTCCTGGTCCTCCTCCGCCGTGTGGGATTGCAAAAGTTTTGTGAAGGTTAAGGTGTGAAACATCTGCGCCAAATTTTCCAGGCTGTGCCACACCAACTAAGGCATTCAAGTTTGCACCATCTACATATACCTGACCACCTGCATCATGAATGAGTGCGCAAATTTCAGAGACCGCAGTTTCGAAAACTCCGTGCGTTGATGGATAGGTGATCATGAGGGCTGCAAGAGCGCCTTCATGCTCTGCAATCTTTGCCTTGATATCTTCTATCGAAACGTTTCCATTCGCATCACATTCAATGACGACAACTTGCATACCCGCCATGACCGCAGAGGCTGCGTTAGTTCCGTGAGCACTAGAAGGAATCAAGCAAATCTTTCTGTTCTGATCGCCACGTGAATCATGATAATTACGAATGGCTAGAAGACCGGCAAACTCACCCTGACTACCCGCATTAGGTTGTAGTGAGACCGCGTCGTAACCAGTGATAGCTACTAACCAATCAGAAAGCTGCTTAATTAGTTTGCGTGTACCAATGTTTTGTTCAGCTGGGGCAAATGGATGCAAGGATGCAAACTCTGGCCAGGTAACCGCTTCCATCTCAGTCACTGAGTTCAATTTCATTGTGCAGGAACCCAGCGGGATCATTGTGCGATCAAGTGCTAGGTCTTTATCTGCCAAGTTGCGCAGGTAGCGCATCATTGCGGTCTCACTGTGGTTGGTGTTAAAGACTGGGTGGGTTAAGTACTTACTTGTACGAAGGAACTTGGAAGGGATCTTCTCCCCCGCAACATCTTTGAATCCAAGGATCGAGAGAACTTCAGCGAATAGTGCTTCCGTAGTTTGTTCATCAAAGGAAACGCGCAGTTCAGTTGCACTAACCTTTCTAAAGTTGATGCCCTTCGCTTCAGCCTTTGCATGAATAGCCTCAGCGTTCTCAACTACAACATGAACAGTGTCAAAAACAACATCTTCTCTGTTGTTAGTTGCTGCATGAAGGCGTGCAGCAAAACCGTGTACTCGTTGTGCAATTTCTTTCAGACCTTCTGGTCCATGCCACATCGCATAGAAAGCACTCATGTTTGCAAGAAGAACCTGAGCGGTACAAATGTTAGATGTTGCTTTGTCACGACGAATGTGTTGTTCACGTGTTTGCAAAGCCAAACGAAATGCAGGCTTGCCCGTTGCATCAATACTTTGTCCGACTAATCGTCCCGGCATCGAACGCTCTAAACCTGTGCGAACAGCTAAGAATCCCGCGTGAGGTCCACCAAATCCCATAGGGACACCAAAGCGCTGAGCTGTACCAACGGCGATATCTGCGCCCCACTCCCCCGGAGCTTTCAGCAGCGTTAAAGCAAGAAGATCAGTTGCTGCGATTACTAGCGCATCACGTGAGTGTGCATAATCTGCAAAGGCCGAGTAATCAATCACAGTTCCGGTTGTGTCTGGGTACTGCAAAAGAGCCCCAAAGAATTCGCCGTCATAGCCATCACGAACAACATGTCCAGAATCAATCTCGACGACTTTAATTCCTAGCGGCTTAGCACGGGTGATAACTACCGCTTTCGTCTGTGGGTGCACATGTTCTTCCATCAAAAACACAGCGTCATCGCTCATTTTCGAAGCACGTCGCGCAAGTGTCATCGCTTCAGCAGCTGCAGTGCTCTCATCTAGCATCGAAGCATTGGAGATATTGAGGGCAGTTAACTCACACACCATTGTTTGGAAAGCAAAGAGTGCTTCAAGTCGACCTTGTGAAATTTCTGGTTGATACGGCGTATATGCGGTGTACCAGGATGGATTTTCTAAAACGTTTCTCTTAACGACGGGTGGAACAATCGTTCCGTAATACCCGGTACCGATCAGAGATGAGAAAACTTTGTTTTCAGAGGCTATTGATCGCAACTCTGCAATCACTTCAACTTCGCTCTTTCCGTTTTCTATCGCACCTTCAATAACACCTTTGATAGCAATGTTTGCTGGAACAACATCTTTGATAAAGGAATCTAGATCGGAATACCCCAAAGCCTGGAGCATCGTGGACTCATCCTGTGAGGTTGGACCAATATGACGATCCTCAAACGAACGACTCATCGATAATCCTCATCCTGTTCAAAGCCTCTCGCCTATAAGTGCAAGGGCAGGGGTGAAGAATAAGGGAGATTAAGCGCCTTTGCTCTTTCTACGCAGCGAGAGTTCATCGTTATCTTGGCCACCTACGAGCTGGCCATTGATTTCACCCTGAAGTACAGATAAAGAGCCTTCAACTTCGTGCCAGACCTTGCCAACGGCAATTCCAAAAACACCCTGGCCACCTTGCAAAAGGTCAATGATTTCATCTGGGCTAGAGCACTCATAAATCGATGCGCCATCACTCATCAAAGTAATTCTCTCTAGATCTGTGACTCCCCTGCTGCGTAAATGATCAACAGCTGTGCGAATATTCTGAAGAGAAACACCAGCATCGAGTAATCGCTTAACAATCTTTAAAACCAAGATGTCACGAAAGCCATACAGGCGTTGAGTTCCGGAACCACTTGCAGTTCTAATACCCGGTTCAACTAATCCTGTGCGAGCCCAATAATCTAATTGGCGATATGTAATCCCTGCCGCAGAGCATGCAGTAGCGCCTCTATAGCCGATCTCTAGCTCATCTGGGCTCACGGGGAATGGCTCATTTCTCTTGGGGAGTGGGATAAATGTAAACCCGTCTTGACTAGATACCTAGGAACGACACGACCCAAACCTCTACTTTAGGTTGAGGGTTGAGCCTAGCCCACGAAGTCTTCGGGGTTGATCTGATCGAGGAATTCACGGAACTTCTCGACCTCTTGGTTCTCGCCATCGCCCTGTGGGATCTCAATTCCGATCTCATCGAGTAGCTCCTGGGTGGCCAGGATGTTGCTGTGGCTTCTAACAGCCAGGGCGATCGCATCTGATGGTCTGGCAGAGATCGTTAACTGTCCCCCGTTTGAATCACGAAGGAGCATCGTTGCGTAAAAGATCCCATCCTTGATTTCCGTCATGTGAACCGCGGTCAAGGTCGCATCTAAGAGCTCAAGTAAATTGTTCATTAAATCGTGAGTTAAGGGGCGCGGTGGTTCAACGCCCTGTTGGGCAAATGCAATCGCTGTTGCCTCTACTGCTCCAACCCAGATGGGCAAAAACCGTGAACCATCAATTTCCTTGAGCAAAACGATTGGTTGGTTTGAGGGCATCTCAACGCGAACGCCGATGACCTCCATAGGAATCAACATGGAGTATTTGCCCGCTTAACGAAGACGGTTAAGGCCACCGCGCACAAGTGCTGCGTGCAGGCGGATTGAAAGAGATGCAATCTCCTTCTGAACCTCTTCAGCCCGTGCCTTTGATTCGGCGCTCTTCTGACGAGTCAGTGGAGTAATAACCTGCTCGATCAATCCAATCTCACGATCTGCTGCTGACTTAAATGAACGCAGGTGACGCGCTTCAATTCCAAAGCCACCCATTTCTGTAACAGCCTTTGCGATCGCAAGTGCGTCTCCGTCGTAGTGACGGCCGCGAGGTGCGATCAATCCATAGCCCTCAAGTTCTACTAAATGCTCTCCTTTTAGTCCGCTGTTTTTCAACAGCTCTTCACGAGATAGGCGCATCTCACTGACTTCACCAAAGGCGCTCGGTGCCATCTCGCCATCGATAGTTGCCAAACCAATATTTGGACGAGGAACCCCACCGGCTGCTGCTGGTTGTAAACCACGATCGATTGCATCGAGGTTGTCTTTGATTACCTTTAATGGCAGATACTGATCGCGTTGTGCCAAGAGCACATATCGCAAACGCTCAAGGTCTGAGCTTGTGAACTTGCGGTAACCAGATGGCGTGCGTTGCGGCTCAATTAATCCTTCAGATTCTAGGAAGCGAATCTTTGAAATAGTGATGTCTGCAAAGTCTCCTCGCAAACGGTTGAGAACTTCACCGATGCTTAAGTACGCGCGTGCTGGTACGGCCATGACTACTCCCCTAGTTTCTTTGTGTCTAAATATTTATTTGTTCGAGCCGATAAAAAGTAAATGGAACTTGCCGATTTGGAACTCATCACCTGAAACAAGTGAGTGCTCTGTCACCGAAACATTATTGATGTAGGTACCGTTCAGTGACCCTGCATCTTTCAAAACGAAACTTGTGCCGCTCTTTACAATCGTTGCGTGAGTTCTAGAAACAGTTATGTCATCCAAGAAGATGGCATTGCTTCCAGAACGGCCGATACTTACTCCCTCTGCGGTAATCAAGAACCGAGAGCCTTTGTGGGCTCCACGGGCGATTACAATCATTGCTTTTTGACCATCAGAGTTTTGAATCTCAGCTAGAACTGCGCGATCTTCTGGCGACATTAACGCCAGCTGCTCCTCTAGGTAGTTAGCAGGGGAATTGCTAACTTCACGAACTCCAAGATGCAGGGTGGTAGTTAACTCATTCTGCGATTGTTCTGCAGCCATCGTCTCTACCTCCTCACCGTCAACTTAAGGGTGACACTAGAGAGTTAGAGGAATAAGGTCAAGCGGTTAATTCACCGTATTGGGCCGCGGTAAGTAGGTCTGAAGGCGCTGCGGCTACCTCTATTTTTGCGAGCCAGCCCGCTCCATAAGGATCTGAGTTGATAGTTTCTGGCGAATTCGATAAGGAGTCATTTATCGCCACGATAGTTCCAGTAACCGGTGCATAAATGTCTGAAACGCTTTTTGTTGATTCAACTTCACCACAAACTTTTCCAGCAACTACTGATTCGCCAACTTTAGGAAGCTGCACGTACACAATGTCTCCCAAAGCGGCCTGGGCATAATCGGTAATACCCATTGTGAATGTTAAATCAGCAGATGAAACCCATTCATGTTCCTTGGTATAGGACAACTCATTTGGAATTGATGACATGGTTCCCTCTTATCTGCCAAATGCCT
The DNA here is from genome assembly GCA_947488645.1 of Actinomycetota bacterium. GTDB lineage: Bacteria > Actinomycetota > Actinomycetes > Nanopelagicales > Nanopelagicaceae > Planktophila. Next base: position 7,494 of record CANLAC010000012.1, read on the forward strand.
TGGCGCGCATAACTAATACCTGTCGAAATGTAGAGGGCAATCCCCCAGATGGCAAAACTCCATCCCAGTACAAAGGCGATTGTGCCAGAAGCACCGTCAGATTGGGCTAACAAGATAAATGGGAAGGCATACATCAAGTTGAAGGTCGCGGCTTTGCCTAAGTAGGTAACCGTAAATGGTGGGATGCCTTTGCGATTCATAATGATGGTGATCAGAGCCAGCACAATGTCACGGCCAACAATAATTACGATCATCCAGGTCGGAATAATGTCGCGGATTAAAAAGACGATCAGGATGGCCAGAATGTAAAGTCGATCAATTGCAGGATCTGCCAATTCGCCTAAGCGAGATGTCTGATTCCATGCCCTTGCTAATTTGCCATCAAAGTAATCAGTTGCTCCCCCGATGGCTAGGACAACAATTGCCCAACCATCTGCTTCTAGATTCAGGGTGAGATAGATGAAAAGCGGAATGCCAAGGAAGCGTAGAAAGGTGAGAGCGTTAGGAACGCTAATCACTGAACTACTCATTCCTTATCGCGCTCCTTGACTCTAACCGCCACCTGAACTGGGGTGCCGGGGAACTTGAACTCTTCACGCAGACGGCGCTCGATAAAGCGACGGTATGAAGCCTCAATCCAGCCACTAGAAAACACCACAAATTTAGGAGGCGCAATGCCGGCTTGGGTGGCGTAGTAAACCTTTGGCTGCTTTCCACCACGAACTGGTGGCGGGGTCGCGCCAATGAGCGCGCCCAAGAATGAGTTGAGCTTTGCTGTTGGAACTCGTCGTTCCCAAGAATCCAGTGCGGTGCGAAGTGCCGGTGCTAAACGGTCACGGTGCCAACCAGTCTTAGCTGCGATGTTAACGCGCTGTGCCCACTCCACCTGATCCAGGTGTCGATCAATTTCACGGTCCAACTGGTCGCGGCGATCATCATCTACCAAATCCCATTTATTCATCACGATCACCATCGCCTTACCGGCCTCTTCAACCATGGTGATGACTCGCAGATCTTGTTCGGTAATTGGCTCTGATGCATCTAAAACAACAACTGCCACCTCACAGCGCTCAAGTGCCGTTGCTGTTCGAAGTGATGCGTAGTAATCAGTTCCAGAATCCTGGTTAGCTCGCTTTTTCAATCCTGCTGTGTCGATAAATCTCCACGTCGATCCACCGAAGGAAAGTAATGAGTCAACTGGATCTCTCGTCGTTCCTGCAACATCATCAACGATTGATAGTGACTCACCTGCAATTGCATTAAACAGAGATGACTTACCAACATTTGGTCGACCAATTAAAGCGACCTTGCGGTAACCATCCTGATTTTGCGCCCGACCTACTTCTGGCAATACCGCAACGATGTGGTCTAGCAAATCGCCACTTCCACGACCATGCAGCGCAGAAACAAATCGAGGCTCACCTAATCCAAGACTCCACAAACCATGAGCTTCTGCTTCTTCGCGCTCTCCATCAACTTTATTTCCAATCAAAATTGTTGGCTTCTTTGCCTTTCGCAAATGCTCAACCAAGGCGTCATCTTCATCGAGTGCGCCAACTTGCGCGTCAACTACGAAGGCAAGAACATCTGCTTCTTGCATTGCAAGTTCTGAGCCCGCACTTACTTGCACCGAAATTCCATCCGGCTTTGCTTCCCAGCCACCTGTGTCCATGATGATGAAACGGCGACCGCCCCATTCGCATTCATATTGAATACGATCTCTAGTAACACCTGGAGTGTCTTCAACGATCGCTTCACGTCGACCTAAGAAACGATTAATCAAAGTTGATTTACCAACGTTTGGGCGACCCAGGATTGCAACGATAGGTAAACCGAGCAAATTACGCTTCTTTAAGAGCTCCCAGATGCGCTCGATAGTTTCATCTAAATCCAAATTTGTTGAATCAACTTCAACGGCATCGGCTGCCATAGTTAAAGGAGAAACTGTGCGGGTTGAATCCACGGTGTCGCGATTATCCAGAGATGTCTTTACATCAACACTCTTGTCCTCAGTCTCGATTTCGCGTCGTACAGCGCGTGCATCTAGGTCCGCGGTTAGGTAAATCTTTAATCCTGCCTCCGGTGCGACAACAGTGCCGATATCGCGGCCTTCGACCACAATTCCTCGTTCTGCAGAATCAATAATGAAATGCTGCAACTTCATCAGTTCATGCCGTATCTCAGGTATTGCACTGATGCGAGAAACATTTTCTGTTACGGATGTGCCACGTATCGCATGAGTAATTTGGGTTTCACCAGCATAGACATTTGGTGATTGAGGATCAGCATCAAATCTAATTGGATGATCCTTGATTGCTTGCAAGATAGAAAACGCTTCTTCGCATTTATGTTCGAGAGCAAGCCAGGTAACAGCGCGATAGAGCGCACCTGTATCTAAATAGTTCCAACCAGCACGCACTGCAATTGCTTTTGCTGTGCTTGATTTACCGGCGCCACTTGGGCCATCAATTGCAACGATTATGCCCATGTACTGAGCCTACTTCTATTTACGAACCGGATGAACGTTCCATCCGATCGAGGTTAGGTGTGCAGATAGTTTGTCGGCATCATCTGCAGAAAGTGACAAAGTAATCAAGGCACTTAACTGTCCAGGTGAGTGCTCAATGTTTAAATCTTCAACGTTTACTTGCATTGCAGCACATTCATTGAAAATTGCGCCAAGTTGCCCTGGTTTGTCATCGATAACAATCGGCAAATAACTGTATTCACGAGCTTTACCGCCGTGCTTGCCGGGAATCAATGCCTTGCCATCTCGGCCCGCAGCAATCAAATCTGCGATCTTGGCGGGATCATCTAATGACTTAATCATCTGTGTTAGATCGTTTTGTAGACTTATAAGTAATTCTGAAATTTCAGTGCGATTGCTATAAATAATCTCTTTCCATAACTTCTCATCTGAACCAGCGATGCGCGTTGTATCTCGCAACCCTTGTCCTGCTAGCTCCATCCACTCTGCAGGTGTGCCAGTGAGTTGCTTGGCGACTAGCGATGCAGCGATTTGAGGCAGATGAGAAATCTTGGCTACAGCTGCGTCATGATCCTCAGCTGAGAGCTCAATGGGCGTTGCCCCGAGGATTGTTATCAACTCAAGGACTAGGTTTTTCGACTCCGGAGCACAATCCGCCTCAGGCGTAAGTATCCAACTGCGTCCCTGGAATAGATCTGCCCTTGCAGAGCCTGCACCGCCGATTTCCCGGCCTGCCATGGGGTGAGTTGGCAAAAACCTTGTAGAAAGTCCTGAAAATGTCTTAACCTGAAGTACAACTTCACTTTTAACACTGCCAACGTCCATAAAGGTTGACTGTGGGTTTAAATTGATTTCACTCTGTATGACCTGGGACAGCCCTGAAGTGGGAAGTGCAAAGATGACTAACTCGGGATCGGCAACTACTACCCCACCAGTTAGATCCCTAGCTAAACCCTGTGCCAAAGGATCAGAATCGACCATCTCAACGGCGATTCCACGCTGAACCAGGCCTAAACCAATAGAGGTTCCAATTAATCCGGAGCCAACTATGCGCACCTTGCCCAGCATTATTGGGCTATATCTCTGCGTAGTGAGGCTGCTCCGTGAAGATAAATGTGAGTGATTTGTTCTGGCGTGCGGCTAGTTTCAACATGGAGCATGGCTCGGATCGTCTTATCCAAAGCACCTGGGACAGCCACCTCTACTGAGCCAATAAGGGGAACGTTGGCAAAGCCCATCTCTCGACAGGCAGCTGCCGGGAAAGCGGCATCTAAATCGATGGTGCTAGTGAAAAAGACTGAGATGACCTCCGGTGGGGTCAGTTCATTGGCCTTTAGGATCGCAGCAATAAGCTCTTGAACACCTGCGGCTATATCGCCTGCGGTGTTGGCCGGAACTTGGATTGCTCCACGAATTGCGCGTAATGCCATGAGATAAGGGTACCTTTCCTAGCCATTTTTAGCGTTCATTTAAAAACTTGTTTGTCGATAAAGCATTTAAACTGTTAAACCTTTTCGTACTTTTTTTATTTCAGATGAAGGATCAAACCGCAGATTCTCTCTCCCATCTAAATATCGATAAATCGTTACTGCAACCTCTTCGTGCGCGTAATAATGTCGATAAATAGTTATTACATAAATCTATTATCTATAAAACTATAAATAGGTATTATTTTCATTACCTATTTATGGTTAAAAGGTTATATATCTAAAGCCTTTCGTAGATTCATCAACTCTCCATCGTTGAGGTCTCGCCAGCGCCCTTCAGGGGTATCTCCCAAGGAGATCGGACCAAACTTAGTTCGGATCAATCGCAGGACGTCTACCCCTACCGCCTCCATCAGACGACGGATGATGTGATATCGACCCTCATGGATTGAAACTTCGATCCACTTTGGGGAGAGCTGCTTGAAGGTCAAAACTCGTCCCATTCCATCTTCGAGCTCGACTCCCTTTAAAAGCACCTTATCGACCCCAGTTGGCAGTATCCCGTCGAATTCAATGATGTAGGTCTTTTCCAGTCCAAAGGAAGGGTGGGTAGCTCTGAAGGTTAAATCCCCATCATTTGTGAGCAAAATCAGGCCCTCGGAGTCCTTGTCTAGACGCCCTACATGGAAAAGTCGCTCCTTGCGCAGGTCAACAAAGTCATCTAAAGAAGGACGACCTTCTGGGTCAAACATCGTAGACAAAACACCCTTTGGTTTATGAAGTGCTAAGTAAGACTTAGTCAAAGTACGAGTAATTGTCTCACCATCAACCATCACTTGATCAGTTTCTGGGTCGAATTTGCTACCCATTTCCCGAACAACGATTCCGTTAACGGCAACTCGGCCATCTTCGATTAGTTCATCAGCCCCGCGACGGCTAGTAACACCGGCATCAGCGATTATCTTATTAAGCCTCATTTGGGCCATGGCTATCCTCCCGACAGTCAGGAGGTAAGGGTAGCGGAAAGGCTAGTCAGTAAGCGAATCGAGGATCTCGTCCAGGCCATCTAGATCTGGCAGGTATGGCGCCAGCGCTGGGAGATCATCAAGTGAGTTCAGGCCTAGTCGCTCTAAAAAGTAGCTCGTGGTCTTGTAGAGAATTGCCCCTGTTTCATGCTCAAGGCCCGACTCTTCAACCAGGCCGCGGGTAATCAGGGTCTTCATAACCGCTTCCACGTTAACGCCGCGGATGGCAGAAACACGGGCTCTGGAAACGGGCTGGCGGTATGCAATTACCGAAAGGGTCTCAAGTGCTGCCTGGGTTAGACGAGACTGCTGGCCATCTAGAACGAACTTCTCAACCACGGCTGAGTAATTTGCGTGACTGTAGAAACGCCATCCCCCATTGATCTTGCGAAGGGAGAAACCGCGATCCTCGTAGCTTCCTTCAAGGGAAGCTAAGGCGGCCTCGATCTCCTCAACTGGACGCTCTAAGACCTGAGCCAAAACCACTTCTGTGACAGGCTCATCGACCACCATCAGGATCGCCTCGATCGAACGTTCAACTTCTACATTAGACATTTTTGCCACTTTCTGTCGAGTCATCCATCTCTAAAACCACTGGTATATCAAACTCATCGGTGATCTCGACCTCGCCCTCAAGGCTTCCGGTCCAGCTAATTTGCAACTCTCCCATGGCTATGACCTGATCAAAGCGCAGAACGCCTTGGCGATAGAGGTCTAACAAGGCTAAGAAACGCGCCACGACCACCAAGGTGCTGTCAGCATCTGCGATCAGGTTTCTAAAGCTCAAACTCTTTGAGTGACGCAGAGCCTCAACGACCATCTTGGACTCCTCGGCAACGCTCACAAGGGCCATATGCAGGTGCTGGATGGCCACTACAGGGGCGACCTTAGGCGTCAAAACACGCTCAGCGATAGCGGCAAAGCGCTGTGCGCCAACACCGATCAATACTTCAGGTAGCAACGCTGCCAAGGCAGGATCCAGGGCGACAACTCGAGCAAAGGATTTATCAGCCGTTGCAATGCGCTCGCTAAAGGTTGCTGCGATCTCTTTGAACGCTCGGTACTGCAACAGTCTGGCAAACAATAGATCGCGTGCTTCAAGCAGGGCCAGATCCTCTTCATCCTCGACATCTCCAGATGGAAGCAATCGCGCAGCTTTTAAATCCAGCAAAGTAGCGGCAACAACTAGGAATTCAGTGGCCTGCTCAAGCTCCCAGCCTTCACCCGAAGCCTCAAGACCGCGGATAAATGAGATGAACTCATCGGTCACAATGCTCAAAGAGACCTCAGTGACATCCATTTTGTGACGGGAAATAAGTTGAAGGAGAAGGTCAAAGGGGCCGTCAAAGTTGGCCAGGTGCACCGAGAAGCGGCCTGAGGCAGCGTTTACATCAGTTGCTTCCTCGACTGAAATGTCGCCTGTAATACTCACTGTGGCACCTTACTTCACGCTTGCCAGTTTTATGTGTAACACATAGGCTCCCGCGTATATCAGGAAAGAGGTTTGCCAATTGAACGCTAAATCGACAATTGCAGAGGATGTAGCTACTACATCGAACTTGCTGGGCAAGGTTGCTAAAAACTTTTCTACTCCCGCGGCTTTAAAAGAGCATGGCAGCGCAAAGGTTATTTCGATCTTCAACCAAAAAGGTGGAGTTGGTAAGACAACGAGCACCATCAACTTAGGTGCAGCCCTGGCTGAATTGGGTCGTCGAGTTCTTCTAGTCGATTTTGATCCACAAGGTGGCTTATCTCTAGGCCTTGGCGTTAATGCACACTCACTGCCACTAGAACAAACTGTTTATTACGCATTAATGACACCTACTGCAAACGTTGATGACATCGTCTTGAAATCATCAGTTGCTGGCCTGGATTTCTTGCCTGCAAACCGAGATTTAGGAACAGCTGAAACCACACTTGGCGCTGAAATTGGTGGCCAGCAATATCTAAAGCGAGCACTGGCACCCCTTCGCGACTACTACGATGTTATTTTGATTGACTGCCAGCCAACAATGGGACAGCTAACTATCAATGCACTGGTTGCATCCGATGAAGTGATCGTTCCGATGCAGTGTGAGTACTTCGCTTTGCATGGTTTTATTGAACTCAAGGGCAACCTGGATAAGGTCAAGAGTTTCCTTAATCCAAATCTTCGCCTCATTGGAATACTTGCAACCATGTATGACAAAAAGACTTCACACAATCGTCAAGTATTAGAGCGTATTCTCGAGCAGTTCCCTGAAGATGTCTTTGAAACAATAATTGCAAAGACCATTCGTTTCCCTGAGACAACTGTTGTTGGTGAACCAATCACAACCTATGCAACATCTTCAGGTGGCGCTGCTTCATACCGACGTTTAGCACGAGAACTTATCGCCAGAGGAGGCGCACGATGACACGCAGAGCAAACCTTCCAGGTGCAGATGAACTGTTTCGTTCAACAGCACCAGCACTTTCTTCCGTGCCATC
>CANLAC010000013.1 GCA_947488645.1 Actinomycetota bacterium
ACCCACGCGCACATGAGCGTCGTTTTGTTCTAGAACCATGGTTTGAAATTGAGCCTGATGCAATCCTGCTCACGCATGGAGGGATTAAAGAACTTTTGGAGCAATTGCCTGCTTAGAGGTAAACTTTGGAATATCTCGCCCGGTACCCCACGAAAGGACTGGAGCCACTGAAATGACTGTATTAGTGCCAACAATGGGTGCCTTGCATAAAGGCCACCAAGCGTTGATTAAACGTGCGCGCACATTGGATAAAGATGTAATTGTTAGCATCTTTGTAAATCCACTGCAGTTCGAAAACAAAGCCGATCTAGAAAAGTATCCACGATCACCAGAGCGCGATATCGAAATTGCAACAATTGCTGGTGCTACTGAGGTGTGGTTTCCTGAGTATGAAGATCTATATCCAGAAGGATTCAAAACTTTAAGTTCTGGTGCACTAGGAAATTTATATGAAGGTTCTTCACGTCCTGGTCACTTTGATGGTGTTGTAACAGTTATAGATCGCCTCTGTGCAATTGCAAAGCCAGACAAAGCTGTATTTGGCGAAAAGGATTTTCAGCAGTTAACAATTGTTAAAGCGATGAAGAGCAAGATTGAAATCGTTGCCGTTCCAACGGTTCGCGAATTTGATGGTTTGGCAATGTCCTCACGCAATCTACGACTGAGTGAAACTGGTCGAAGTGTTGCTTTGGTTATTCACCGGGCGTTAGCTGCTGCAAAGCTAGCCCCAACAGTAGAAATTGCCCAGGAAATACTAAACACGACGCTATCTATGGAACCTGGCTTTGATAAGGATTACGCAACAATTATTGATGAAAAGGATTTTTCATTAGCAGATGAAGGCACAGAAAACCGCCGAGCAATTATTGCTGGATGGGTTGAGGGAGTTCGCTTAATAGACAACATGCCAATGGTGGGGAGATAACAATGTTATTAACAGTTGACGTTGGAAACACAAATACTGTCCTTGGAATCTTTGACGATAAGGAATTGGTTCATTCGTGGAGAGTCAAAACGGATCCTCGCAGCACCGCTGATGAGTTATGGCTGCAGTATCGCGCGCTCATCGAGGACTACAAGATGACTGGTTTAGCTGTTTGTTCAACTGTTCCTGCCACGTTGCGTGAACTCCGCACAATGATTGCTGATTATTTCTCAGATATTCGAGTAACAATTGTTGAGCCAGGTATCAAAACTGGTGTGCCACTACTAGTTGACAATCCAAAGGAAATTGGTGCAGATCGCATTGTTAATACTTTGGCTGCTCACACTCTGTTCGGCGGACCGGCAATTGTTGTGGACTTTGGAACTTCAACAAATTTGGATGTTGTATCACCAAAGGGAGAATTTCTAGGTGGTGCACTGGCACCTGGAATTGAAATCTCAGTTGATGCATTAGCTGCTCGCGCTGCCCAGCTTCGAAAAGTTGAATTAATTAGACCAAAAAATGTCATCGGCAAGAACACAGTTGAGGCGTTGCAATCTGGAACTATTTATGGATTTGCTGGCCAGGTTGATGGATTAGTCGATCGAATTACAGCAGAGCTAATGGATTCTTATTCTGAAAAGCCAACAGTTATTGCAACGGGTGGATTAGCCCCATTGATTATCGGAGTTTCAGAAACAATCGACCACCATGAGCCTGATTTGACCCTCATCGGACTTCGCCTAATTCACGAACGAAATGCCTAAGTCGGTAGACTTCGCATCCTATGAGCACAGAAAACGCACCGATTGAAGAGGATCTGCCTGAGCAGCTCCGTATTCGACGTGAAAAGCGCGCCTCATTACTAGAGCGCAACATTGAGCCTTATCCAGTCTCTGTGCCTCGCACCAAATCTCTTGTTGAAATTCGTGAGAAGTATGTTGGCCTTGAAATTGATGTTGCAACAGGAGATATCGAATCTTTAACAGGACGAATTATCTTTAAGCGCGATACAGGCAAACTGTGCTTTGCAACCTTGCGCGAAGGTGACGGAACAGAACTACAAGCCATGTTGTCGCTGGACAAGGTTGGCCAAGAAGTTCTTGATTCATGGAAAGCAGACATTGATTTAGGTGACATTGTTTCTATAACGGGCGAAATCATTACTTCAAAGCGCGGAGAACTTTCAATCCTTGCTAATTCATGGACGCTGGCTTCAAAGTCACTTCGACCATTGCCAAATGATCACAAGCCGATGTCTGAAGAGACGCGAGTTCGTATGCGGTATGTGGATTTAATTGTGCGCCCTGAGGCACGTAGTAATGCACGCATGCGCCCTGCTGTCATGAAGTCCTTGCGCGACACATTTGATAAAGCAAACTTTGTTGAAGTCGAAACTCCAATGCTCCAGGTAATGCATGGCGGAGCAGCTGCACGACCATTCAAATCTTTCTCTAATGCTTATGACATGGATCTGTACCTACGTATTGCGCCAGAACTATTCTTAAAGCGCTGTGTTGTTGGCGGTATCGAGCGAGTATTTGAAATCAACCGTAACTTCCGTAACGAAGGCGCTGACTCATCTCACTCACCTGAGTTTGCAATGATTGAAAGCTATATGGCCTACGGCGACTGGATGTCTATCGCTGATTTAACTCGCAGCCTTGTTCAGAACGCGGCAATGGCAGTTGCTGGTTCACATGTAGTTACACACCATGATGGACGCCAGGCAGATCTTGGTGGCCATTGGAAGCAGATCTCCTTATATGACGCTATTTCTAATGGTGTTGGCCAGAGCGTTACAGCCCTTACCCCTATTGCAGAATTGAAGAAGATCGCTGAAAAACTAGGCATGAAGATTGATCCTAAGTGGATTACCGGAAAGCTTGCCGAAGAAATCTTCGAAAATGTTGCACGCCATGAATTAATTGAACCAACTTTTGTTATGGGCTTCCCGGTTGATACTTCACCACTTGTTCGCGCACACCGCGAGCTACCGGGTGTTGCTGAAAAGTGGGATTTATATATAGATGGCTTTGAACTTGCAACAGGCTACTCCGAATTAATTGATCCTGTTGTTCAGCGCGATCGTTTAGTTGAACAAGCAACACTTGGCTCAAAAGGTGATCTTGAAGCAATGCAAGTTGATGAAGATTTCTTGCGAGCAATGGAGTTTGCAATGCCTCCAACTGGTGGAATGGGAATGGGCGTTGATCGTTTACTCATGGCTCTAACTGGACTTGGAATTCGCGAAACAATTTTGTTCCCACTTGTTAAGCCAGAAGTTGATTGATAGATGCAGATTCGTCCAGCACGCACCAGTGATATTAAGGGCATTCGTCAATTAATTGACTCCTATGCACCACAAGGTCGTCTACTCACAAAAGAAACTGTCACTTTGTATGAAAGCGTTCAAGAATTTACTGTTGCTGTAGAAGGCAATGAAGTAATTGGTTGCGGAGCACTACACATTTTGTGGGAAGACCTTGCAGAGGTTCGTACAGTTGCAGTGTCAGAAAAGGTTCGCGGCAAAGGTGTGGGACATCAAATCCTTGAATCAATAATTGACCGTGCTAAAAATATTGGCGTGGAGCGAATCTTTTGTTTGACCTTTGAAACAGAGTTCTTTGCTCGCCATGGTTTTGAAGTTATCGAAGGAACTCCAGTTGAGCCAGAGATCTACAAGGAACTCCTGCGCTCTTACGACGCTGGTGTGGCTGAGTTCCTTGATCTTGAGTCGGTAAAGCCCAATACCCTGGGAAATACCCGAATGCTCAAGAAGCTGTAGGAACCTAGATTTAGTCCATTTTCGGGCATGACACCGCCATATTTGGGGTTGTAAAACTCAGATGCAATCCACCTCGCGAGCGTAGGCCTGCAGGTATTAGGCTTAATCAAAGATCAACCTAAAGGAGCACCGCCCATGTTTGAGCGCTTTACCGACAGAGCCCGCCGAGTAGTCGTGCTGGCCCAAGAAGAAGCACGCATGCTCAATCACAACTACATCGGTACTGAACACATCCTGCTTGGATTGATTCACGAAGGTGAAGGCGTTGCAGCTAAAGGGCTTGAATCATTAGGCATCTCACTTGAAGGCGTGCGCGCACAAGTCGAAGAAATTATTGGACAAGGTCAGCAAGCACCAAGTGGTCACATTCCATTTACTCCGCGTGCGAAGAAAGTTCTAGAACTTTCACTTCGTGAAGCGTTGCAGTTAGGTCACAACTACATTGGCACAGAACACATTCTTCTTGGATTAATTCGCGAAGGCGAAGGCGTGGCTGCACAAGTTCTTGTAAAGCTTGGTGCAGATCTCAATCGTGTTCGCCAACAAGTTATTCAACTTCTCTCTGGTTACCAAGGAAAAGAAGCTGTACAAACTGGTGGACCTGCAGAAGGAACACCATCAACATCATTAGTACTTGATCAATTTGGTCGAAACCTCACACAAGCTGCCCGCGAAGGAAAGCTTGATCCAGTTATTGGTCGTGAGAATGAAATTGAACGTGTTATGCAAGTTCTTTCACGTCGCACAAAGAACAACCCAGTTCTCATCGGTGAACCAGGCGTTGGTAAGACAGCTGTTGTTGAAGGTCTTGCCCAAGCAATTTATAAGAACGATGTTCCAGAAACTTTGAAAGATAAACAGGTGTACTCATTAGATTTAGGTGCACTCGTTGCGGGTAGTCGCTATCGTGGAGATTTCGAAGAGCGCTTGAAGAAGGTGCTGAAAGAGATCAAAACTCGCGGTGACATTATTCTTTTCATTGATGAAATTCACACACTTGTTGGCGCTGGCGCTGCAGAAGGTGCAATTGATGCAGCAAGCATCTTGAAGCCAATGTTGGCACGTGGCGAGCTACAGACAATCGGTGCAACAACTCTTGATGAGTACCGCAAGCATGTTGAGAAGGATGCAGCACTAGAGCGCCGCTTCCAGCCAATTCAGGTTAAAGAGCCCTCTGTTGCGCACACAATTGAGATTTTGAGGGGCCTTCGTGATCGCTACGAAACACATCACCGTGTTTCAATTACCGATGGCGCACTCGCTGCAGCTGCAAACCTTGCAGATCGTTATGTGTCAGATCGCTTCTTGCCAGATAAGGCGATTGACCTTATTGATGAGGCAGGTTCACGTCTTCGCATTATGCGCATGACTGCTCCAGCAGAGCTTCGCGAGTTTGATGACAAGATTGCAAATGCTCGCAAGGAGAAAGAGTCTGCAATCGATGGTCAAGATTTTGAATTAGCAGCAACTCTTCGCGATAAGGAAAAGACTCTCATCTCCGAAAAGCAGGAAGCTGAAAAGCATTGGAAAGCAACTGATCTAGATAAGGTCACTGAAGTTGATGAAGAACTCATCGCTCAGGTCCTATCTGCATCAACTGGGATTCCAGTCTTTAAGTTAACTGAAGAAGAGACAGCACGCCTGCTGCGCATGGAAGATGAATTACACAACCGTGTCATCGGACAAGACCAAGCGATTAAATCGCTCTCGCAAGCGATTCGTCGAACCCGCGCAGGTCTTAAAGATCCACGCCGTCCAGGTGGATCGTTTATCTTCGCTGGTCCTTCAGGTGTTGGTAAGACTGAACTCTCACGCACACTTGCTGCATTCCTATTCGGTGATCAAGATGCCTTGATTCAACTTGATATGTCTGAGTACTCAGAGCGTCACACCGCATCACGTTTGTTCGGTGCACCTCCAGGATATGTTGGATATGACGAGGGTGGACAGCTGACTGAAAAGGTTCGCCGCCGTCCATTCTCTGTTGTGCTCTTTGATGAAATCGAAAAGGCACACCCAGATATCTTCAACTCACTTCTACAGGTTCTAGAAGAAGGTCATCTAACAGATTCACAAGGCCGAAGAGTAGATTTCAAGAACACTGTCATCATCATGACAACAAACCTTGGTACTCGTGACATCTCTAAGTCACTCGGGCTTGGCTTTGCTAACAGCGATGACGATATGACTAATTACGAGCGCATGAAGGGCAAGGTTAGTGATGAACTCAAATCACACTTCCGCCCTGAGTTCCTCAACCGTATTGATGACATCATCGTCTTCCACCAGTTGACTAAGCCTCAGATCATTCAGATCGTTGATCTCATGCTGAAAAATCTTGATGATCGTTTGCAGTCAAAGGACATGGGCATCGAGCTCACTCCTGCTGCTAAGGATCTTCTTGCAGAGCGTGGTTACGATCCACTCCTTGGAGCACGTCCACTGCGACGTGTTATTCAACGTGAGATCGAAGATGGATTGTCAGAGCGAATCTTGTTTGGCGAGCTAAAGGCTGGCGAGATCATTGTTGTTGATGTTGAAGGAGAAGGCGCAGAAGCAAAATTCACATTTGCAGGAGCACCCAAGGTTGCAACACCTGATACTCCTGAAGATCTTGCTGAAGCACCAACAGCTTAAAGATTAACTGCAAAAACCCCGCTTAGTCATTCACTAAGTGGGGTTTTTGCTTTACATTTTCACAATGCGCAGACTCTTAGCTGGCCTAGTAGCAGTTCTGTCACTTTCACTAATAACTGCACAGCTTTCTGCCGCTGCTGTTACACCTGGGGCTAAGTGTTCTAAAGCAGGAGCAACATCAACCTATAACGGCAAGAAGTACACATGTGTGAAGAGTGGCAAGAAGTTGGTGTGGAATAAAGGTGTTGCGGTTGCAAAACCAGCACCAGCAGCTTCTGCAACGCCAACGCCGGTTGCTACGCCTACACCAACTCCAACACCGACAGCAACGGTGAATGTTCCTTCGCAACCATTTACGTATTCAGATCCCTGTGAGAAGGACCCAGAAACTCCCGCGGAGTGGCTCCAATTTGATAGCTGGTATCGAAGCAGTGGAAATGACTGTGTTGGCCCATTTCGAATTGTCGAAACTACACTTACAAGCAGTGTTCCAACTACTCCAACGAATTTTACTCCACTCGATATTGCAACATGTAAAATTCCACGAAATCCAGCTAAACAAAATACTTTAGGTTTTGAGACAGATCCCGGGAGACTGGCTTTCTTCAATAGCATTAAGCACCCTTCGCCCGATACCGTTTATCAAGTTGTTCCAATTTATACATTGGATGCACCAGATAGAGGCACACGCCCTTCGGAGGATTACAAAAAGTATTTTGATTTCATGACTGCTTGGACTAAACATGCATCAGACAATGGTTCTAAAGTTGAGTTCAGAGTTCCAGAAAAATACCTGGAATTCCCAGAAAATATTACTAGCTATAACTTAATTCATGAGCGTAAACAGGAAGATGCAATTAGATTCAATGCGGCACTCACAAAATATGTTGATTCAAAAATTGATTTTAAGGGCACAAATGTTGTGATTGTTCTTTTGCCGCCAGGAAGTAAGGGTGGAATTGTTCAACAGGTTGGATTGCACCGAATAATTACAAATGAAGGTGAATTTATTATCTCAACTTTCCCTCCGTACACAATCGAGTCTGGATTCAGCGGAACAAATTTCCTACATCCAATGTGGTGGATCCATGAGTTACAGCATGTTGGCATTGGTTTTGACGACAATAATCAGACAGATGAGGATGCCCCGCATCAATGGGGCGTAATTTCACGCTATGCAGCGACAGACTTACTTGGATGGCAAAAGTGGTTAGCAAGTTTTTGGTCTGATAATCAAGTGATTTGCCTGAGCAAAACAGCTTCATCGACTGCTTGGATCATTCCTTCTCAAATCAAGAACAGTGGCAAGAAGTTGATTGCAATTCCTGTCGATTCAAAACGTGTGATTTTGATTGAATCTATGCGATCTACAGGGCTAAATTTCAAGATGCCTGTTTCAACCCAGGGGGCACTTGTCTACATTGTTGATACAAATGTAACTAAAAGCCATGATGGGATTCGCTTACTCTTGCCTGCAAATAGAAAAACAATCACCCTCGTTCCTAAAGGCGCAACTCTGAATACCGTGAAGTTCAACAATTCAGATGCGCCACTCAAAAAAGATGATTATGTCGTCTTTGAGGGAATAAAAATCACTGTTGTTGAATCAGGCGATTTTGGTGATGTAATCAAAGTTGAGAAAGTTTAAGAACCTAACTTCTTTAACGCATCTCCACTCACGCGATAGACAGTCCACTCATCCATGGCCACTGCGCCTAAGGATTTGTAGAAGTCGATGCTTGGTTGGTTCCAATCCAGAACCCACCACTGCAATCTTTCGTAGTCGCGTTCAACGCAGATCTTTCCGAGTTCTTTAAGGAAAGCTAAGCCATAACCCTTGCCGCGATAGGCGGGATCAACGTAGAGATCTTCCAGATAGATACCTGGTTTGCCCACCCATGTTGAGTAGTTGAGGAACCAAACAGAGATTCCGACTACACGACCGTTATCTTCTGCAACATGGCAGTAAGCAACTGGATGTTCTCCAAAGATTGTTTCTTCGATTTGTTCAATTGTGGCTTTTGCTTCCAAAGGTGCTTTTTCATACTCAGCTAGATCTTTAATCAGCTGAAGTATGCGAGGTGCATCTGCTTTAGTTGCATAACGAATCATTGCGGCAGTCTATAACGGTTGCGGGGGAGTCTTTGAATAAGTAGGTCATCAGTCAATGTTTTCAATGCTTTTTCGACTTGTGATTCTTCAGGCCACAACTTCTTTATCGCAGATTCTGTCAGTGATTCATTCTCGCGAAGAGCCTGAACAATAGTTCCCCGGCATTTGCGATCGGTGCCATGCCAATCTTGAGATTTGCGAACCAAATCTGTTTTTGGATAACCATTCTTGCGCCAGTTGCACTGGCCAATTATTGGACACAGTTCACATGAAGGGTTCTTCGATGTGCAAACAAGTGCGCCAAGCTCCATGGTTGCCGCAGCCCAAAGGTGCGCGTTCTTAACTGGAAGAATTTCAAGTCTGCGAGCTTTCTCGCGAGCAGTCGGAGCAGGCTTGGGATGTTCTTCGCCGTCAATTGCGCGCACCAGTAATCTGCGGATGTTCACATCCATTACGAGGGATCTTTCTTCAAATGCAAAAGCGGCAATAGCTGCAGCGGTGTATTCGCCGATGCCTGGTAGGAGCTGAAGTGTTTCTTGATCTTCTGGCACTTTGTTATTAAAGTCTTCAGCGATAATTTGTGCGGCAGCATGTAGTCGCAGAGCACGACGTGGATAGCCAAGACGTCCCCAAGCGGTAATGACTTGTGCAGGTGTTGCCTTTGCTAAATCCTTAGGAGTTGGCCAGCGATCCATCCACTCATTCCACTTAGGAAGAACTCGATTAACTGGGGTTTGTTGCAACATGTACTCACTGACCATCACACCCCAAGGGGATGTGTCACGCCATGGTAAATCTCTTTTGTTCTTTTTAAACCAGGTAAGAATTGGTTTTTCTAACGAACTCATTCGCCGGTGATTTTTACCCGTTTTAGCGCGGCATCAAGGCGTGATACTTCAACGATCTCCATGCCATCAATCTTTGTGTCAGAACCAGTTGGAACTAATGCGCGTTTGAAACCTAAGCGATAGGCCTCTTGCAGTCTGCGATTAACACCGCTGACCTTGCGAATTTCACCAGCTAATCCAACTTCACCGATCGCTACTAAATCTGAAGGCAGAGCAAGACCTTTTGCAGCAGATGCGACAGCTAAAGCAAGGGCTAAATCAGCGGCCGGCTCTGTCATTTTCATGCCGCCAACAGTTGCTGCATAGACGTCGCGGCCGCCAACTCGAACATTTGCGCGTAGTTCTAACACTGCAAGTGTCATTGATGTGCGGGCTGAGTCCAGACCTGAAACAACGCGACGAGCATTTCCGTAATCATTTTCACGTCCAGCAGATACAAGTGCTTGGATTTCAGCAAGCAGTGGTCTGCGACCTTCAAGAGTGACGGTTACACACGTGCCTGGAACAGGTTCTGCATGGCGTGATGTGAACAAACCAGTTGGATCAAGCACAGATTCAATTCCGGTGTCACTTAAATCAAAACAACCAACCTCATCAGATGCACCAAAACGGTTCTTGATTGCACGAATAAGACGTAGTCGAGAGTGGCGTTCTCCTTCAAACTGTAAAACAACATCAACGATGTGTTCTAGAAGTCTAGGACCGGCAATTGAGCCATCTTTGGTCACATGTCCAACAAGAAGTAATGTGATGTCACGATCTTTACAGATACGAATTAGCGCGCCAGCAACTTCGCGAACCTGTGTAACTCCTCCAGGTGCGCCATCTGCTGCAGAGCTGCCGATAGTTTGTACTGAGTCAATGATCAGTAGTTGTGGTTTAACAGAATCGATGTGGGCAATGACTGCGCCAAGATCTGTTTCAGAGGCAAGAAATAGTTGTGGATCAATTGCATTGATGCGCTCTGCGCGAAGTCGCACCTGTGAGGCAGATTCTTCACCGCTTATATAGAGCGCAGAAATTCCCTTTGCGGCAGATTGTGCGGCAACAGAAAGTAATAACGTTGACTTACCAACGCCTGGTTCACCCGCTAATAAAATTGCTGCACCTGGTACTAATCCGCCACCAAGAACACGATCTAACTCTGAAACACCTGTTGGGCGTGCGTGTGCTGCAGATAAATCAACATCGCCAATAGGAGTTGCTTTAGCGGTTACATTTCCTGCAACCAGTGATAATTTCTTAGGCGCAGCAATCTCTTCAACAACACCCCATGCTTGGCATTCACCGCAGCGACCAACCCATTTTTGGGATGTCCAACCGCACTCTGTGCAGCGGAACGGATCTTTTTCAACCTTGGCCATGAGGTAACCCTATGACAAGGCACTGACTATTTCTTCTGGGCAGCCAATGTTGCTGGATGCTGAATGACAAATAGTGGCAAGTTACGGGCTGTGGACTCACGGATGTGTTCCATACGTGCGTGACACAGGCGCTCAAGTTCGTTGTATGCATCCTTGCCCATCAACAGTTCCAGCTCGTACTTGTTAGAGATATACACAGGCTCTGTTCCAACGTGAGCATCACTGTTACTTGTGCAGTACCAGTCAAAATCTTCTCCACCATCGCCCCATGCAAGGCGTTCGTACTCACCGATTACCGTTACTGAGTATTCGCGCTCACCATATTCGCGAGTTTCAAAACTACGTCGCAATGGCAACTGCCAGCACACATCAGGCTTTGTATCTGCAAAGTGCTTTCCATCGCGTTGTGCAACATGGTGAAGTACGCAACCAAATGATCCTGTGAAACCTTCTGCTTCATAACCCTTACGGTTTAAGAAGATGCAACCATCTTCAACACGACGAGTTTTGCGTTCCCCATCTTCATCTTTTTCAGAAATTCGTAATTCGCCGCCAGGCTTCTTTGGTCGGGCTTCGTTATAGAACTGCCACATTTCAGGAGTTAGATAAGCAGCAGCTTTAACTGTGCGCTCTTCATCTGCCTTATCTGTATACATCGCACCTTCAGTGCAACATCCAGAAAATGGCTGACTCTTAAAAACACCTTGGCAGCCATCACCATAAATACAAGTCCAATACGAGGTCAACCAGGTTAGGTCGCACTTGAAAATAGTTTCAGCATCATTTGGGTCGAAAAATTCAACCCAATCACGCGCAAATCCTGCTTTAACTTCTGGCATAGTCGCAGAGCCTACAGGCATAACAGGTAGGCTTGTTACATGAATCAGCAATCAAAGGTTGCAGTTGTTGGCGCTGGCATTATGGGCGAAGCGTTGATAGCTGCATTGATTTCATCTGGTGTTAATCCAGAGTTGATCACGATTTCAGAAAAGCGTGCAGATCGAAGCGCAGAACTGATTGCAAAGTACTCAATCAAGCAAGCACCATTAGCAACCAACGTTGCAGCAGCAGATGCTCTGTTATTGGTTGTTAAGCCTCAGGACATGGCTGGCGTACTTGAAGAAATCAAGGGCACAATTAACCCTGCAGCCGTTGTAGTTACCTTTGCAGCTGGCAAGACAATCTCATTTATCAGCAATGGTTTAGGTACTGGCAACCCAGTTGTCCGGGTCATGCCTAATACACCGACAATGGTGGGTGCTGGAATGGCTGCAGCATCCTTTGGTCCAGGCGTTACACCTGCACACAAGCAATTTGTTCTGGGCTTCTTGGCGGCAACCGGCAAGGTAATTGAAGTTGCCGAAGATCTACAAGATGCAGTTACGGCAACTAGCGGTTCTGGACCTGCTTACTTTTTCGCATTTGTTGAGGCAATGGTTGCAGGTGCCAAAGAACTTGGCCTGAGCGAGGCCGATGCAACAACTCTTACAGTTCAAACAATTGTTGGTGCAGCAAAATTATTAGATGAGTCAGGTAAGAGTGCAACAACTCTGCGCGAAAATGTGACAAGCCCAAACGGCACAACTGCTGCCGCGCTCGCCTCATTTGGTTCAAGTAAGCTCAACTCTATGGTTGCTGCGGCAATGAAGGCGGCTAGCGATCGTTCGCAGGAATTAGCGTGAAACGCTTTGTAGCATTCGTTGTACTTGCATTACTCGTAATTGTTCCAGTTTCACAGGCTGCACCTAAGAAAATCAGCGTTAAGCCAATGCAATTGTTAACGACAATTGGGACGCCAGATGAAGTAAGTGGAGCAGTTGTTAGCGGTAAATCAATAATTATTTTTGGTACTAAAAGCTCAAAGGCATATGCCCGGGCAATTGATAGGACGGGTAAAGAGCTGTGGAACTTAACCTTGGATCAATCTGCAGCATCAGTTGCAACATCTGCTGCTGTTGATTCAGCAGGAGATATTTGGATTGCTGGTGCAACACCACTTGCCTTAGGTCTAAATCCACCTGCATCAACTGCTGCTCCAGTAAATCCAGATAATGCAGTTATTCCGCCATCTGTATTCATTGGTGATCTACAAGCCGTAACTATTTGGAAGGTAAGCGCAGCAGGTGCATTGTTATTTACAAATACCTTGCCAACTAGTTCTGTGCTATTTCCAACTGCGATAACAGTAGACAAAAACGGTGCATCTGTTGTTGGAATTATTGCTAATGAGAAAGGTAATGCCGGCTTTCTAGCAAATGTAGATGCCACCGGTGCGTTCTCAAAGTTGTTGCAGATCGGTGCAGTATCGACAACAGCAGATGCAGTTGCAAGACATGGCGATGGAAGTTTTACCGTTGCTGGGTCAAGTTCTGAAACTTTAGGTGGCAAAAAGGTAGCTGGACTAACAGATGGCATTTTGGTGAAGATCTCAAAGGCTTTGAAGATAACTACTGTTGTACGCAGTTCGGTTACAAAGGGAAAGCGCATCTGGAATAGCGCATCGAATTCATTACTGCTTGCGGGTGAAGTTGTAGCAGGCGGTAAAACTGAGTCAGCGATTACAAAGTTTTCTCTCGCTTATGCACCATCATGGAGCTATCGCTTTGCTTCAACAGGTCCAACTCTCTCTGCATCTGCCACACAAGCCTTTTTCATTTCTACCGGCGCAGTTGCACAACTAAATTGGAACCCCAAGACACCAACACCTTTATTGCTTACCTTTGACTCCAAAGGGCTCATCACTGCAGCCGATAGTGGCCCCATAGGGCAGAAAGAAGTGCTTGGGCTACTCATTTCCAAGGAGTTTGGGGTTTTAGCCCTTACTTCGAGCACAGAATCGGTTTCGATTTTTACCCTACTTCCGCGGTAACCTAAACCCCCGCACACTCAGTGCGAACTTATGAAATGAGAGCGTGACATATGGGTTCCGTAATTAAAAAGCGACGCAAGCGCATGGCGAAGAAGAAGCACAAGAAGCTTCTTAAGAAGACTCGCATTCAGCGCCGTAACGCGAAGTAATAATTACGGCTTTAGAAGTGCAAGCTTGCCGTTAACCGTGGCAAGAAGATATTTAATCTTATTAACAGTTACCCAAGCGCTCTGAGTAGGTTCAGAGCCTTGGGTACTGCTTACTAAACGTATTGCAGCTTGACCTAAATCCTTTTTGCTCGTATCCAGAGCACACAATCTGTCCTGACAGTTAAAGACAATTGTCTTTCCATCAGTTGTGAGGTACTCACCAGGAGTTCCGAAATTTTCGGTCGTTAACTTTGAAATATTTGTTGGATCGCTCAATAGTGCCCAACGAACTTGATTAGGTTTTGGTGCTGTTGCAGTTGATGCAGCTAACCATGTAGCCATTACATCACCATTTACCTTGGCAAGCGCAACATCAAATCCAAATACAGAAGCATCATCAGTTGAGAGATCTAGTGTTTGATATGCCCATCCAGTTGGTTCAATGCCAGTGCGAGTCGCAATACGGATTGCACCGGATGTGATTTCTTTCTTCTGATTCATTGAGACAACTGAATCATATGCAACATATGTTTTTGAACCATCAAAGATTGCCTGCAAATGGAATCCGACGTCACCTGTCGTGCGGCCATCTGTTTTACGATCGCCATCTACAAGTTCATATTTCCAAGCAGCAGACTTACTCTTTATGGCAC
>CANLAC010000014.1 GCA_947488645.1 Actinomycetota bacterium
GTGCAATGGCAGATTCTGTTGCTCGCGTTCGCGTGTTTAGCGATGATGGAAACTGTGTTTCAGATCCTTTAGTGATGCGAAGAGCCCTTGAATACATAAAGAAATTTGGGGGAGTGATCGCACAGCATGCGCAAGATCCTCGCATGACCATCGGTTCACAGATGAATGAGGGCGAAATCTCAGCTCGACTTGGACTCAAGGGCTGGCCAGCCGTTGCAGAAGAAGCAATTATTGCTCGAGATGTTTTACTTGCCGATCATGTCAAGTCACGACTTCACATATGTCATTTAACAACTGCAGGCGGTGTTGAAATCATTCGCTGGGCAAAGGCGCGAGGGATCGATGTGACGGCAGAGGTAACGCCTCATCACCTTCTACTCACCGATGATCTAGCAAGCTCCTATGATCCGGTCTACAAAGTAAATCCACCTTTGCGCACAGAATCTGATGTGCATGCGCTCCGAGAAGCTTTAGCAGATGGAACCATTGATATTGTTGCAACAGACCATGCTCCGCACCCAACGGAGGCAAAAGAGTGCGAATGGCAAGAAGCAGCCTTTGGAATGTTGGGATTAGAGACTGCACTTTCAATCGTTCAAAAAACTATGATTGATACAGGTTTGATGAATTGGGTCCAAGTTGCCGATCGTATGTCGATTGCACCAGCCCGAATAGGTGGTTATGAAAACCATGGCCAACCGCTGGTTGTCGGTTCGATTGCTAATCTCGTTGTGATCAATCCAACCCAAAAATGGACTGTTGACCGCGATTTAGTTCTGTCAAAGTCATCTAATACTCCATACCATGCCCACGAATTACCTGGTGTGATCACACATACCTTCTTTAAAGGTAAAGCAACTTATAGCAACGGAATCGTTTCTTCGACTGGAGGCATGTAATGGCAAGTGCATTTCTTGTCCTTGATGATGGTCGAATATTTGAAGGTACGTCATGGGCTGCAACTGGAAAGACGTTTGGTGAAGCTGTCTTTCAAACTGGGATGACTGGTTATCAAGAAACCTTGACAGACCCGTCGTATCACAAGCAGGTTGTCATTATGACAGCGCCACATATTGGTAATACTGGAGTAAACGATGCTGATAATGAATCGGCACAAATCTGGGTTGCTGGATTTGTTGTACGCAATCCATCCTCGGTTACATCTAATTGGCGCGCACAAAATGATTTGGAAGCCGAATTAATTGCTCAGGGAATAGTTGGTATTCAAGGTGTTGATACTCGAGCAATCACGCGGCACCTACGTGACCGTGGTTCTATGCGTGTTGGTATTTTCTCCGGTTTAGAACTTTCTCGTGAAGAAATGGTTGTTGAGGTGCGTAAGGTAGAGGCGATGACGGGTGCGTATTTGGTGCGCGATGTTTCAACCCCACACGTTGTCGTGATTCCAGCAGTTGGTAAGAAAAAATTCACAGTTGCTGCTCTAGATCTTGGAATTAAAGGGGCCACACCGCGCGCACTAGCTGAACGGGGTGTTGAAGTACATGTCATGCCATTCGATTCATCAGTGGAAGACATAATGGCAGTTAAGCCAGATGGAGTCTTCTTATCAAATGGACCTGGTGATCCTTCAAGTATGACCGAGGTCATTGATGTAGTCCGTGAGCTGCTTTTAGCCGAAGTTCCTCTTTTTGGAATTTGTTTCGGTCACCAGATTCTTGGTCGTGCTTTAGGTTTTGAGACCTATAAGCTGCAGTTTGGTCACCGCGGGATAAATCAGCCGGTGATGGATAAGAACACAGGTAAAGTTGAAATCACCGCCCATAATCATGGTTTTGCAGTAAAAGCACCAACGGATGCAGAGTTCTCAACAGTTTTTGGTCGTGGAGAAGTTACTCATGTTTGTCTCAATGACGGAGTAGTTGAGGGACTTCAACTACTCGATAGACCAGCATTTTCTGTTCAGTATCACCCAGAGGCGGCTGCTGGTCCACATGATGCTTCGTATCTTTTTGATCGCTTCATAGATCTCATGTCAAAGAAGGTACATGCGTAATGGGTCTTGATACAACGATCAAAAGTGTTTTAGTAATCGGAAGTGGACCAATTGTGATTGGCCAAGCGTGCGAATTTGATTACTCAGGAACACAGGCTTGTCGAGTGCTGCGGGCTGAAGGTATTCGCGTAATTCTGATTAACTCAAACCCAGCAACGATTATGACCGACCCTGAGTTTGCAGATGCAACATATATCGAACCCATCACTCCCGAGATTATTGAGCGAATCATTTCTCATGAAAAGCCAGATGCAGTCCTTGCGACGCTAGGCGGTCAAACTGCCCTCAATGCTGCAATTGGTTTGTATCAACGAGGAACGCTGAAGAAGTACGGTGTACGCCTTATTGGAGCGGATGTCGATGCCATCAATCGAGGCGAAAATCGCGAGCTGTTCCGAGTAATCGTAGAGAAAGTTGGCGGAGAATCAGCCAAGTCTAAAATTTGTCACACCATGGAAGAGATCATGGAAGCGGTCATTCTCCTTAATTATCCAGTAGTAGTACGTCCTTCCTTCACAATGGGTGGCCTCGGATCTGGAATTGCATTCAATGAAGCAGAGTTACGACAAATTGCAGGCGCTGGCTTACGACATAGTCCCACCTCCGAAGTACTCCTTGAGGAATCAGTAATTGGTTGGAAAGAGTATGAGCTCGAGGTTATGCGTGATCGTAAAGATAATGTAGTAATAGTGTGTTCAATTGAGAACCTAGATCCCATGGGAGTCCATACAGGAGATTCGATAACTGTAGCCCCGGCGATGACCCTGACAGATGTTGAGTATCAAAAGTTACGTGATCTCTCGATGGACATCATTCGAGAGGTGGGCGTTGACACGGGGGGCTGCAACATCCAATTTGCAGTAAATCCGGATAATGGCCGCATCATTGTTATTGAAATGAACCCACGTGTTTCCCGTTCAAGTGCGCTGGCATCAAAGGCAACTGGATTTCCGATTGCAAAAATAGCTACAAAACTAGCAATCGGCTACACACTAGATGAAATTCAAAATGACATTACTAAAGTCACGCCAGCCTCATTTGAGCCGACTCTCGATTACGTAGTAGTCAAGGTTCCGCGTTTTGCCTTTGAGAAGTTTGCAGACGCTGATCCACGCCTCACCACAACCATGAAAAGTGTTGGGGAAGCAATGGCCATTGGGCGTTCTTTCTCCGAAGCGCTTATGAAGGCACTTAGATCCTTAGAGCGTAAAGAGGCAATTTTTTCCTGGCCAGTGATTAGTGAAACTGAGTTGTCATCGCTTCTGCAGTCTATGAAGATCCCAACTGAATACAGGTTGCAACAGGTTCAGAAAGCTATGTGGGCTGGTGCAAGTGTTGAGCAGGTTTATGAAGCAACCAAGATCGATCGATGGTATCTACGTCAGATTGAAATCATCAACGAACAAGCATTTGTTATTGCTCAACCGGGCGAGCTGTCAAAAGATTTGCTGCGCACCGCCAAAATGCAAGGTTTCTCCGACGCACAGATTGCACTATTACGTGGGGTCACCGAGGAAGAGGTACGCAAGGCGCGACACCATCTAGGTCTAAGACCTGTCTATAAAACCGTTGATACCTGCGCAGCAGAATTCGAAGCATTTACGCCATATCACTACTCAAGTTACGAAGAAGAGACAGAAGTTCGTCCGCGAGCAACGCCTGCGGTGATTATTTTGGGCAGTGGACCAAATCGTATTGGTCAAGGAATCGAGTTCGATTACTCATGCGTTCACGCATCATTTACTTTGCGCGAGGCTGGATTCGAAACAATTATGATCAATTGCAATCCCGAGACAGTTTCTACGGATTATGACACCAGTAATCGACTCTATTTTGAACCACTGACTCTGGAAGATGTTCTGGAAGTCGTTCATGCTGAGACTCAAGCTGGTCCTGTGCTTGGTGTAATCACTCAATTGGGTGGACAAACTCCACTCGGTTTAGCAGCTGGGTTGAAAGCTAACGGGGTAACAATTCTTGGCACTTCACCAGAAGCCATCAATTTGGCTGAAGAGCGTGGAGCATTTGGAAATATCTTGGCAGAGCAAGGTCTGACTGCGCCTCAGTTTGGCATGGCATCATCTCAATTAGAGGCAACGACAATCGCTCATGAAATCGGATACCCGGTGTTAGTTCGTCCATCGTTTGTCCTTGGTGGCCGTGGCATGGAGATTGTTTATGATGATGCTGCACTTGGCGGATTCATTACTCGTGCAACAGATATAACTCCAGATCATCCTGTATTAGTCGATAGATTTCTTGATAATGCAATAGAAATTGATGTTGATGCCCTTTTTGATGGTCATGAACTCTTCCTCGGGGGAGTTATGGAACACATTGAAGAGGCTGGAATTCACAGTGGTGACAGTGCCTGCGTCCTTCCATCTATGACTGTTACGGATGAGCAAAGAATTGAAATTAGGATCGCGACAGAGAAAATCGCTCGTGGCGTTGATGTTCGTGGGCTTATCAATATTCAATTCGCGATTGCCGACGATTCACTCTATGTTTTGGAAGCAAATCCACGTGCATCTAGAACTGTTCCGTTTGTGAGTAAGGCAACGGGCGTGCCGTTAGCTAAAGCTGCTGCAAGGATTTCGGTAGGTGCAACGATTGCAGAGCTACGCGCAGAGGGTTTGCTCCCCTCTAGTGGAGATGGAATTGCTAAGGGAATTTCGGTAAAAGAGGCGGTACTTCCATGGAACCGTTTCCGTCGCACCGATGGACGAGGCGTTGATGCAGTTCTAGGACCTGAGATGCGTTCTACGGGTGAAGTAATGGGAATCTCTCCAACATTTGGCGAGAGTTACGCTAAAAGTCAGATCGCAGCATTCGGACCCTTACCAATTTCGGGCACAGTGTTTATTTCCTTGGCCGACAAGGACAAGGCCACAGGTATTGAACCTGCTAAGGGGTTTTCTGATCTGGGTTTCCGCATTCTCGCAACTGACGGAACAGCACTGTTCCTACAAAAGCACGGTATAGAGTGCACTCCAGTCCGGAAAAACTCTGAGGGAACTGGCGCAATGGGTGAAAAAACAATCGTTGACATTATTAATGCTGGCGAAATTGATTTGGTGATCAATACTCCTGTTGGTCGTGGAACACGTGCCGATGGTTGGGCCATTAGAACCGCCGCTGTACAACGATCTATCCCTTGCATTACTACAACTGCAGGTTTTAGCGCCGCCGTTGATGCGATCACATTTCAGCAAAGCAGCCCGCTTAGCATCAAGTCTTTGCAAGAGTGGTTGGCATAAATGTCCCAGATAAACAAAAGTGCGGCACAACTACTTGCCCCTATCGTCAGTAACAAGAGGGTTGGCCAATACCACCAAATAATTATTAATGTGGGAGACCTTGCCAACCTGTGTAAGCCAGGAAATTTTGTTGCCATAAATGTTGGTGGTGATTCATCGAGCATGATCTTGCGTCGTGCCTTTGCTATTTCTCGTGTGTCTGTTAACTCCACATTTGGGGGAACGATGGAGATCATCGCTGCCCCACATGGTCAAGGTAGTAAGTGGCTATGCGCCCAAGGTGAAGGTGTAGTTCTAGATATTGTCGCTCCTCTCGGAACCGCCTTTGGAATTCCCACTGAACCGGTTCCAGTTTTGTTAGTCGGCGGAGGTTATGGATCAGCTCCATTATTTGGATTAGCTGAAGTGCTAAATGCCCGTGGTTGCAGAGTTGATATGTTGCTCGGTGCAAGTACTGCCTCAAAGATCTATGCACCAATGGAAGGCAAGCGGGCTGTCAATTCAATGCGGATTTACACCGAGGACGGTTCGATGGGACAGGCGGGACGAGTTACAGATCCGATAGCAGAAATAATTAAAGATCTAGATATCGCCGTTGTCTATTCTTGTGGGCCGATGGCGATGTTGTCCGCGATAACTAAAATCACCGATTCACTCTCCGTTGTTCACCAATGCGCAGTTGAAGAGGCGATGGCCTGTGGTATCGGAGTGTGCATGACCTGTGTTCTTCCAGTTGAAAATGAAGATGGAACTGTGTCGATGCTGCGTTCATGTATTGATGGTCCCGTGATGGATGGATCTAAAGTCCAGTGGAGTTTGGTTGGTAAGCAATTGTGACCAGCTTAGATTTCTCAACGACAATTGGAAACACATGGTTTCCGGCTCCAACGTTTACAGCTAGTGGATGCGCTAGTTCTGGTCGGGAATTGGCACAGTTTTTTCCCTTACGTGAAATGGGTGGAGTAGTCACCAAGTCAGTGATGTCAAAGGTGCGCACTGGACGAGCAACCCCACGTATGGCTGAGACCCCAAGTGGGATGCTCAATTCAATAGGTTTACAGGGTCCTGGGATAGATGCCTTCATAGCAAAAGACATTCCTTACTTACTCGAGCAAAAAGCACGCATAATTGTTTCAATTGCTGGTGAGACTGTTGAAGAGTATTCAACTTTGGCCAGAAAACTTCGCTCCGTATCAGGCATTAGTGCAATCGAAGTCAATATTTCCTGTCCAAATGTCGAAAACCGTGGGTTAGTTTTTGCATGCGACCCTGAAGCCTCCAGACGCGTTATCGACGGTGTGCGACGAACCATCGGGGGAGAGCTTCCAATAATTGCAAAGCTTTCTCCTGATGTAACAGATTTAGTAACTATTGCACGCGGAGTCGTCGATGCAGGGGCAGATGGATTGGCATTGATCAATACCGTTCTTGGCATGGTAATTAATGTGGACACAATGCGCCCTCATTTGGGTGGGAAAACTGGAGGGCTATCAGGACCAGCAATTCGTCCAATAGCTGTTCGCGCCGTGTATCAGGTTCACGCAGCGCTGCCACAGGTTCCAATCCTCGGAATGGGCGGCGTTGCATCGGGCAAGGATGCTTTAGAAATGATTTTGGCTGGAGCAAGTGGAGTATCGATCGGCACAGCAAGCTTTGGTAATCCAACTGCAATTATGAAAATTCAAACCGAACTCAAGCAATTCTTGATTGATCGTGGTTTCACCTCGCTTAAGCAAGCGATTGGTTATGCGCATAGACCAGAAACGGAACCAGATGATGTCTAAAGCACCTATCGTTCTTGCCGTTGATACTCCAGAGTTAGCAACTGCGATTGAATGGGTTAAGGCGACCCACGATTATGTCTCTGTATACAAACTTGGACTAGAATTCTTTTTGACTTTTGGTAGTGATGGCGTAAAAGCGATAAGAGATGTTACTGATGCTGACATCTTCCTAGACCTTAAACTCCATGACATTCCGCACACCGTAAGTGGTGCTGCCAAAGCGGTATCACATCTAGCGCCTCGCTTCTTAACTGTGCACGCATCTGGTGGTCCCGCAATGATTAAGGCAGCAGTTGAAGCTTCACCAAAAACACATGTAACTGGGGTTACGATCCTGACCTCTTTGTCGGAGGAAGATGTGACTCAAATTGGTTTTAGACAAAACGCCCTCGATTCAGCTGTCTCCTTAGCAAAAATCGCTGTAGCAGCTGGTGCCGGGGCAATCGTGTGTTCACCGTTGGAAATCGCCGCAATACGAGCAGCGGTCGGCCCAACTCCAATCATCATCACACCTGGTGTTCGTCCGGCTGATTCTGCGGCAGCAGATGATCAAGCACGGACCATGACGCCAAAGGCTGCAATTTCTACTGGAGCAAACTTGGTCGTAATTGGTCGTCCAATTACCCAAAGTTGGAGCGCAGGTGCAGCGGCTATGCGCGATCGATCCGCTCACATTGCTTCCGACCTTATCTAGATTAAAGGCTAGATTTATCACATGGGATTACCTCCGCAGTTGACGCCCGAGCAGCGCCAGCAAGCGCTACTTAAAGCTGCAGTTTCCAGAAAGCGTCGAGCGGAGGTCAAGATAAAGATTAAGAATGGCGAGTTCTCGGTCGATACGATTCTAGAAATAGCCAAGAGCGATGATGCAGTGGCTAAGATGCGAGTAAAAGAGTTACTTGAATCGTTGTCAGGTGTCGGGAAAGTACGGGCGCAATCTCTCATGGAGCGATTAAATATCTCTCCTTCACGTAGAATTCAGGGATTAGGTCGTCTTCAGATAAAGCAGTTGCGTGAGGAGTTCATGAAATCAGAACACGCTATCAAGCCTGGCAAGCTGCTAGTACTTTCTGGTCCGGGCGGCGTTGGTAAGAGCACTGTCGCTCAAAAACTACGTGAAGTCGGAGACTTTTGGGTCAGCATTAGTGCGACAACTAGAAGCCCTAGAAACAATGAAGTGAACGGCGAAGATTACTTTTTTGTCACTGATGATGAATTTACCCGAATGATTAATGCTGATGAGTTTCTGGAGTGGGCGGAGTTTGCAGGAAATCGATACGGGACTCCACAGGAAAAGGTTGAACAGGCTTTGTTACTTGGGAGAAACGTTTTGTTGGAAATTGAAATAGCGGGGGCTAAACAAGTCAAAGCACATTTGCCTCAATCGGTTCTTGTATTTCTTGAGCCTCCCACGTGGGAGGAGTTGGTTGCTCGACTTGAAGGTCGGGGTACTGACAGCCCGGAGAGAAGGGCTGAACGCCTGAGATTGGCCCAAGAAGAGCTCGCTGCAGCATCATTTTTTGATGTCGTCCTGATAAATGACCAGGTCGAGAGCGTGGTTGGGAAACTGATAGAGTTAGCCCATAATTAATAGGTTGTTATTAATTCAGTATTGATCAATGAAGCGGGGTACACCATGGATGGAATCACTAATCCACCGATTGACGAACTTCTAGACAAGAGCGGCTCGAAGTACAGCCTTGTTCTATACGCTGCAAAGCGCGCTCGTCAGATCAATGCTTATTACTCACAACTTGGAGAAGGACTACTTGAATACGTAGGACCTCTAGTGGAAACACATGTGCACGAGAAGCCTCTTTCAATCGCACTTCGCGAGATCAATGAAGGTCTTCTAACAATCGAAAACCTCGAGCCAACAGCTTAAAACCTTTCACATGTCACTAATCGGCCGTGAAGTTGTACTCGGCGTTGGTGGAGGAATCGCAGCTTATAAATCCTGTGAATTGTTGCGTCGTTTACAAGATCGCGGATATTTAATTACTGTCGTACCTACTCCTTCATCGTTGAACTTTGTTGGCAAAGCAACATGGGAAGCACTATCTGGTCGACCAGTAAATACTCATGTGTGGGAAAACGTTCACACCGTGCCACACATTGCTTTGGCAGAAGCGGCAGATTTCTTTTTGATAGCCCCAGCTACAGCCGATCTCATCGCTCGTCTTGCAGCCGGTCGCGCCGATGATCTCCTTACAAACCTAGTCTTAGCCTCCGACGTACCAAAAATGTTGGTACCTGCGATGCACCCTTCGATGTGGCTTGACCCAGCAACTGTTGCGAATGTAGAAACGTTGCGCTCACGCGGTTTCATGATCATGGATCCTGATGTTGGAAGGCTCACCGGAAAAGATATTGGTCCTGGCCGATTCCCAGAAGTGCCAGCAATTATTGAAAGATTTGATGACATAACTGGCAATGTTCAGGACCTCAAAGGTAAACGGATTCTCGTGACCGCGGGAGGAACGAGAGAGGCGATCGATCCAGTTCGTTTCATCGGAAACAAATCTTCCGGAAAACAGGGGATCGCTATTGCACTTGCAGCCAAAAACCGAGGAGCACACGTTCATTTGATAGCAGCCAATTTTGATACATCCGCATTAGATGGAATTGAAGTATCTAAAGTTGAAAGCGCTGATGACATGCAGAAGGTGTTGACAGAGCAGTTTCCTGCCTGCGATGTGTTAATCATGAGTGCTGCTGTTGCTGATGCTAAACCTAAGAATGCCTCGCTCCAGAAAATTAAAAAGGCCCTCTTAGGAAGTATTGAGTTAGAGGAAAATCCGGATCTATTGGCGTCATTGGCGTCAATCAAAAAGAATCAAGTAATCATCGGATTTGCCGCAGAAACTAAGGATCATTTGCAAGAGGCTCGCAGAAAGCTTGAGTCAAAAGGCTTAGACCTCATTTATGTTAATGATGTTACTGGCGGGGCGATATTTGGTCAGGACAAAACTATGGGTACCATTCTCTTACGCAATGATGCGGATATAGCGGTCAAGGAAGTCTCCAAAGACGCTCTCGGAAATTTACTTCTTGATCAAGCCATCCGGCAGTTAGGTTAAAAATGTCAAAGCGACTTTTCACATCAGAATCAGTAACCGAAGGACATCCAGACAAGATTGCAGATGCAATTTCAGATGCTGTTTTAGATTCATTGCTATCGCAGGATAAAAAGAGCCGAGTGGCAGTTGAAACACTCATTACAACTGGTCAAGTTCACGTTGCTGGTGAAGTTACAACTGATGGATATGCCGATGTTATGGGCATCGTTCGAGATACTGTTCTCAATATTGGTTATGACTCTTCCGATAAGGGTTTTGATGGAAACAGTTGTGGTGTTTCGATCTCTATCGGTCAGCAGTCACAAGATATTGCG
Organism: Actinomycetota bacterium; assembly: GCA_947488645.1. Classification (GTDB taxonomy): domain Bacteria; phylum Actinomycetota; class Actinomycetes; order Nanopelagicales; family Nanopelagicaceae; genus Planktophila. The sequence continues at coordinate 10,453 of CANLAC010000014.1, forward strand.
CAAGGTGTCGATGATGCATACGAACACCGTGTTACATCCGCTGTAGATCCATTGGATCTCCAAGGTGCAGGTGACCAGGGTTTGATGTTTGGTTATGCCTGCGATGACACTAAAGAACTTATGCCTTTGCCGATTTGGTTGGCCCACGCTCTTGCACAACAGTTAACAAAAGTTCGCAAGTCTGGTGCGCTGCCATATCTTCGCCCAGATGGAAAAACTCAAGTCACAATTGAGTATGAAGGCGATCGAGCTATTGCTCTTAACACTGTTGTGATCTCGAGTCAGCACGCAGAAGACGTAGATGTTGTAAAGAAGTTGACGCCAGAGGTAATTGAATATGTGATAAATCCAATCCTGGCGACAATTGATCTTCCAAAATCTGACCTACGCACACTAATTAACCCAACAGGTCGCTTTGTTATTGGTGGACCGATGGGTGATGCTGGATTAACTGGTCGCAAAATCATCGTGGACACTTACGGCGGAATGGCTCGACACGGCGGGGGAGCGTTCAGCGGCAAAGATCCATCAAAGGTTGATCGATCAGCTGCTTATGCGATGCGTTGGGTAGCAAAGAATGTAGTTGCCGCCGACCTTGCTCGTCGTTGCGAAGTTCAGGTTGCTTATGCAATTGGAAAAGCTCAACCTGTCGGCGTATTCGTTGAAACTTTTGGAACAGAAACTATCCCAGTTGCAAAGATTCAAGACGCTGTTCTTTCAGTGTTTGATCTACGACCTGCTGCAATTATTCGCGATCTCGATTTGCTTCGTCCAATCTATTCACTCACAAGCGCATATGGGCACTTCGGTCGTGAACTTCCTGAGTTTGCATGGGAACGAACCGATCGCGTCTCAGCGCTTCAAAGCGCTATCAAGTAGTCGGTGGCAGCTCCGAAGCTCTTTCGGTTAAAGGCTGAAGTTGCACCCGCATCTTCTGGGCCTAGAGCTTCGGTATTGCCGTATGCACGCGTGCGAGTTGATACGGGAGTTTTTCATCTAGATCAACTCTATGACTATCAGATTCCTGAAAAACTAAGCGAATTCATTCAAGTAGGAGTTCGAGTGCAATTACCCTTTGGGGGCAGGGAAACAGAAGGCATCGTTGTTGAACGTGTTGGTATCCCTGAGAGAGCTGGGGAACTTAAAAACATAACCAGAGTGCTATCTGATGTTCCTGTGGCGACAACCCAAAGCTTGCTATTGATCGACACCATCGCGGCTCACTTTGGCGCTAACCCATGGGATGTGATCCGATCTGCGATCCCAGCACGCGTTGCATCCGTGGATAAGAACTTCTCTCTCAATAGTTTGTACAGTGAGAACAAAGGCAAGTTTTCAGTTGAATTTCAGACATTAGCCCCATATACCGAGGCACACGATCAGCTTGTAAACCTAGTTCTTAACAATAGGGGCTCTGGCTCTGTGCTGGTCATTGCGCCAGATGAAAGAGATGTCGATCGAATAATTCGAGCCTTAGATATGAATGGTGTTCAAGGGTTGAAACTAACGGCAGCTATGCCTCGAGCGGAAAGATATCGCAACTATTTACTAGCAATGCGTGGTGGACATAGCCTTGTCGTGGGAACTCGTAGCGCAATATTTGCTCCAGTGAATAACTTGAACACGATCATTGTGCACAAGGAGTCCTCCCTCGACCATTATGAGATTCGTTCCCCAGGCTGGAATAGCCGCTCTGTCGCACTAATTCGCTCAAAGAGTGAATCCGTAAAGCTAATCCTTACAGGTTTTTCTCCCTCGATTGAGGTGTCTCAATTGATTGACGAGCGTGAAGTTAAGTATGTGAACTCAAAAGAGACGGTCAACATAAAGGCGTTTACTCCTAGCGAAGGGGCACTACTGCCCGGTCGAATTTTCTCAGAAATCAAAAAGGCTTTATCGGTTGGTCCTGTTCTATTTATTGCTCCACGTAAGGGTTATGGAAACGCACTTTTGTGTGCACACTGTCGCAACGTAGCGATGTGCGAGTGTGGCGGTCGTCTATCTGTGTCAGCAAAAACGAAAGCCCCATCATGTGTACATTGCGGCAAAGTATTTCAGGGTTGGAAGTGTTCTTTCTGTAATCGAGATAAGCAGTATCTAGCAAGCCGTGGAATCGATCGGGCGGCAGAGGAAATATCTCGAGCCTTTCCGAAGTTCCCGGTGGTGATTTCAGCAGGTGACGTGATCAAAGATCGGATAGAACATAAGCCGGCATTAGTTCTAGCTACCTCAGGAGCCGCGCCCCAAGTAGAAGGAGGCTATGCAGCTGTAGTTATTTTGGATGGAATGCGCTTTTTTTCACACACAGATTTGCGCACACAAGAGCGCGCTCGAGAACTCTTCTTTGAAACCTCATCCCTTATTTCTCCAAGCGGTACCGTCCTTCTCGTCATTGATGACACGCACCCGATAGTTTCTGCAATCGCCCGATGGAATGTTGCGCCACTTCTCAAGAGGGAGCTCAGCGAGCGAGCTGAGTTGCAATTGCCGCCTTCAGTATTTTCAGTGGTGCTAGTAATGGATCAAGCGATTGGTATTCAGATCGTGAATGGGCTGAAAAAGGCGTTAGCCGATGGACGAATTCCTCAATCCTCGAATATCTATGGTCCTACCGAGATATCAAAGGGCCAAGTAAAGATTGTGGTACATGCTGACAAATCAGATGCGAAAGCACTGACAGATGTTGTTCATGAACTTCAGCGGCGACGAAGCATTGCAAAGAAGGAACTTTTCACGCTTAGGGTTGAACCATATTCGCTGTGATCAATTGGTAGACTAAAGCTATGTCAATTCAAGAAATACGATTCTTCGGGGACCCGGTGCTCACAACGCCTGCTTCTTTAGTGGTCGATTTCGACAAAGAATTGCGAGTATTGGTTCAAGATCTAACGGACACAATGATTGACGCTCCTGGTGCTGGGTTGGCAGCTCCGCAAATAGGTGTCCCATTGCGCGTATTTGTCTGGGATGTAGATGAAGCGCTTGGTCATTTGATAAATCCAACCTTAACTCTCAGCGAGGAAATGCAAGATGGAGAAGAGGGATGCTTATCTTTTCCAGAGATCAGATATCAAACACCTCGCGCAATGAGAGCGGTTGCCAAAGGATTTAACATGCATGGCGAGCCAATTACAGTTGAAGGTTCAGAGTTTCTAGCCCGCGCTTTGCAGCACGAGACAGATCATCTTGACGGGATTCTCTTTATAGATAAGTTGCTGCCAGAGGATCGCAAATTGGCCATGAAAGAAATTCGCGAATCAGAGTGGTTCAATCTTGCTTCTGAGCAAGGACGTGCAATTCAGGTAAAAGATTCACCTCACACGATCTTCGGACGGATTTCTTAGTGCGTATCGGAGTAGCTGCTACTCCGGATGTAGCGATACCGACCTTGAATTGGTTGCTTCAATCCGAACACGAAATCGCACTTATCATCACTCAGCCCGACCGACCTGCTGGTCGCGGTCAAATACTTCAACAAACTGCCGTAGCTGAATGGGCTAAAAATCATCAGATACCAGTTGTAAAGCCTGAAAGATCGCAAGAATTGGTGGGCACAGTTGAAGAATTGGATCTAGTACTGACAATTGGTTACGGTGTTTTACTGCCTGAAAGTATTTTATCTTTGCCTAAAAAAGGATTCCTCAATCTGCACTTCTCATTACTTCCTGCTTATAGAGGAGCCGCGCCTGCACAAAGAGCACTTCATAATGGAGAAGTAATTACCGGCGTGACCGTCTTTCAGTTAGATAGAGGCATGGATACAGGTCCTACTTTTGCTCAAGAATCAATCACCATTGATCCGTCATGGAGAGCCTTCGAGTTATTACAAGAACTAGCTAAGCTTGGTCCCGAGGTTGTTAAGCGCTCCTTTGACATGATC
>CANLAC010000015.1 GCA_947488645.1 Actinomycetota bacterium
TCAGGTGGTGTGCGGAAGTAATCAAGTCCTGTTTCACCAATAGCTCGCACACGTGGGTGCTGGGCAAGTTGTTCAATAATCTTTAAATCAGCTTCCAAATCAGCAACAACTGGTGCTTCGTTGGGATGTAAGGCAACGGCTGCTAGAACAGTTGTGTTCCACTTTTCTGCTGCCGCAACACACCATTTTGATTGTTCTGCTGAGTACCCAACTTGAACGATGCGATCAACATTGACAGATTTTGCTTCTGCAATGACATCGGCAACTTCTTGTGAATCAAAGGCAGCGTCAGTAACGATCTCCATGTGTGCATGTGCATCAACTGTTGGAACCGGTAGGGGTTCTGGCAATGGCGCGCGAGGTCTATCTATATCGCGATTGTGGCGATCAGCCATTGGTGTTTAGGCAGGAGTTTCTAGACGTGGGAATAAAACTGGAGTCTTAGTAACAGATGCACCAGCAGGTAACTGACCCCATGTCGCAACATCTGAAATCTTTTGCGCGGACAAATCTCCAAGTGCTGCTTGTGCGCCAAGGCTCTGCCACAAGATTTCACATGTTTGAGGCATAACAGGATGAAGCAGAACAGCAAGTGCGCGTAATGATTCAGCGGTGTTATACAAGATTTCTTCTAGCTGGGCTTGATTAGCAGGATCTTTGGCAAGAATCCATGGCTCTTTGATAGTTACATAACCATTTACTTGCTTACAAAAATCCATAATTGCCAAAATTCCGCCCTGGAAATCAAGTGCACACATCGCAGCATCAGCCTTTGTAACTGCTTCAGCTAACGCTGCTTCCAGGCCTGCGTCATGACTAACAGCCGGAAGTACCCCTGCGCAGTACTTTTCAACCATTGCTGCGCTGCGAGATGCCAGGTTTCCGAAGTCATTTGCTAGCTCAGATGTGTAGCGGGCGCTCATATCTTCCCAAGAAAAAGAACCATCAGTCCCAAATGGAATAGCGCGTAAGAAGTAATAACGGAATGCATCAATTCCAAAGTGATCTGTAATGTCCTTAGGAGCAATACCGGTCAACTTGCTCTTACTCATCTTTTCGCCGCCAACTAACAACCAGCCGTGAGCAAAAACTTTCTTTGGCACATCAAGACCTGCAGCCATCAACATTGCCGGCCAAATGACTGCGTGGAAACGCAAAATATCTTTACCAACCAAGTGAACATCTGCTGGCCACGTTTGAGCAAACTTCTTGCCACCTTCTGAATCAGGCGCATCTGTTAATCCGACAGCTGTTGCATAGTTAAGTAGGGCGTCAAACCAGACATAAACAACTTGATCTGTGTCCCACGGAACTGGAATACCCCAGTCAAATGTTGAACGAGAGATTGAAAGATCTGAAACGCCGCCTTCAAGGAATGAAACAACTTCATTACGTGCACTCTCAGGCTGGCATGCATCAGGATTGTTCTTGTAATGGGCAAGTAACGGTTCAACGAAAGCAGACAACTTGAAGAACCAGTTATTTTCATTTACTAACTCAATTGGCTTACTGTGGATGGGACAGCACTTAGCACCATCGATGTCGATTAAATCTCCAGGTAGTTTGAACTCTTCACATCCAACGCAATAAGGACCTTCATATTTACCAGCATAAATATGACCTGCATCTTTTAGTGATTGCAAAAACTTTTGTACGCGCTCAGTGTGACGCTTTTCTGTGGTGCGAATGAAATCATCGTTAGCAATATTTAAGTGTTCCCAATTTGGCTTCCACGCATCTTGGACTAACTTATCGACCCATGCTTGTGGCGCAACATTGTTGCTTTCTGCAGTGCGCATAACTTTCTGACCATGTTCATCTGTTCCAGTTAAAAACCATACTGATTCGCCCTTTTGACGATGCCAACGGGTTAGAACATCGCCGGCAACGGTTGTGTATGCATGCCCAATATGAGGGGCATCGTTGACGTAATAAATCGGCGTCGTTAGGTAGAAAGACTTAGTCACTGGCTCATCTTATTGGCATCAACGACTGCGGCATAAACAAGGCGCTTTGCAATGCCAAACTCATCGGCAACTGTTGCAATAGCACTCTTTCGATCCATTCCAGCACCCTCAAATTCACGAACTCGGCCCACCATATCTGCAGCTGTCAACGATGCTGAATCAGTGGCAGCACCTGCAATGACAAGAGTGATTTCACCAAGGACTTCATTACTAGATGCCCATGCAGACAGTTCGCCAAGATTGCCACGAATAGTTTCTTCATATCGCTTTGTCATCTCACGACAAATTGCACCGAGTCGGTCTGCTCCAAAGACATTAACCGCATCAACTAATGAATCGGTTAAGCGATGGGGTGCTTCAAAGAAAACCATGGTGCGTTCTTCAAATCTAAGTTTTTCAAAAGTTGCCAACCGCGCACCAGCTGTTCGTGGTGGAAAACCTTCAAAGGAAAAGCGATCTGTGGGAAGGCCAGATAGTGCAACTGACATTGTGACCGCACTTGGTCCCGGGATAACAGAAACTTCAATTCCTTCTGCAATTGCATCTCGCATCAATCGAAAGCCTGGATCACTAATTGTTGGCATGCCGGCATCTGAGACAACTAACACTGTTGCGCCGGTTTTCAGTTCGGCAATTAATTCACGAGTGCGATCTTCTTCATTGCCTTCAAAGAAAGATAGGACACGGGCAGTAAATGTCACTTGAATATCTGCACACAAGCGATGAAAGCGACGAGAGTCTTCTGCAGCAATTATTGAAGCGTTTTCTATTGCGCTTTTTAATCGAGGGCTTGCATCCCCAGGATTTCCCAAAGGGGTAGCTGCCAAGATGAGCGTCATGGGCTAATCCTCTCAGTAATTGTGCGCAAACGCCCATACTCTTGTCCCATGGCCGCCATTGCTCCGATTCTGATTGCACTTGCATCTTTTGTGCTGCGGATCATCAATCTTGGATTACCTAAGGGCTTTGTTTTTGATGAGGTTTATTACGTTGATGGCGCACGCGACCTATTGAAATACGGCGTTGAAGTTGATGGCACAAACCCTGAATTTATTGTTCATCCACCTGTTGGCAAGTGGCTAATAGCAAGTGGAATCAAGTTATTTGGTGACAGTGAATTTGGCTGGCGCTTTGCTTCAGCAATCTTTGCAACTCTTTTAATTCTGCTCTTTGCTCGCTTAGTGCATGTCCTCTTCTATTCACCTTTGTTAACAGGACTTGGCGCAGCATTAATGGCTCTCGATGGATTATTGCTAGTGCACTCACGCACCGCATTATTAGATCTGTTCCTAACATTTTTCACTCTTTTAGGTGTCCTCTTGTGGCATCGCAACAGACACATTTGGGCTGGAATTGCATTTGGATTGGCAATCGGGTGCAAATGGAGCGCAATCTATTTTGTCGCAGTCATTGGTTTGATAACGGTCTACCAAATATTAGTTGCACACGATATTAGAAAAGCTCTCAAACCAATTGCAGCAAAGTTTTTGCAATACGGATTGTTACCAGTCGTTGTATACACATTGACATGGAGCGGATGGTTTATCTCAGATCGCGGTTGGAGTCGTCAATGGTCAAGCAATCCAATTCTCTCTTGGCTTCACTATCACTCAGAGATGCTCAATTTTCATACCGGGTTAACTGAGAAGCATCCGTATGAAGCAAATCCCTGGAGTTGGCTCGTTATGGGTAGACCAACATCTTTTTTCTATGAATCACCCAAGGGGTGCGGAGCAAAAGATTGTGCGCAAGAAGTACTAGCTCTAGGCACGCCAATTTTGTGGTGGGTAGGAACAATTTCAATAGCAGTTGTTGTTGGCTATTGGATTAAGTCCTTGATCCATAGTCGCGTTGACTCTGCAGCAAACATTGTTGTCCTTGGGGTTGTGGCTGGTTATTTACCGTGGTTTGCGATGCAACAACGCACAGTCTTTTCCTTCTACGCAATTATTATTCAACCGTTTTTGATTATCGCAATTGTGTATTGCGCAAAACTATTGCTAGATAGTGGTTTAAAGCCAGCGGTATCGCAGTCAATTGTGGGTGGCATTTTTGCTCTTATCGTGCTGTGCTTTATCTTCTTTATTCCACTATTTACAGGACAGGTCATTACTTACGAAGATTGGCGACTTCGCATGTGGTTTGAATCGTGGATCTAATTACTCGTTAGCTGCGCGCGCTTGGCTCAAACGCTCAACGGCTTCATCAGCTAGCTGTTGATCAAAGATTTGATCACGAGATGGTGAGGCTGCAGCAAGTGCTTCGCGCTCAAGTCTCTCTTGTTCTTCACTCCATTGACCAGGAGTAGTCAAATCAATAACACGCTTTGCCGTTACTGCCTTAGGTGCATTTACATAAGTTGGAACAGGAACTTCGGTAGGTTCCCACGCATTTCGAACTGCAGCAGAACCCTTAGGCAAAATTACTACACCCTTTAATTCGCGTTCAGACAAAGGAATCCAGTGTTCTGTTGTTGGCTTTGGTTGAACTACTTCAGCCAAGTTTGTTGCAGATACGCCAGAACTACGACGATGCAACTGCTTGACACGACGCGTGTGCAGTTGATCAGCAATAACGTGTCGCCGAACGTTGGCGACATAAATCAACATTCCAGATAATGGAACTGCTGCATAAATAAATGGCATCGTATTCATAATTCCACCTACAACTGTTGTGATGAGTGAAAAAGCAATTAATACAAAAGTAATCCGGCGACGCAAAAGACTCTGACGAACCTTGGCTTCGTGATCCAGATCAATGTGAATGGCTCCACTATTTGTTGAAGTTTGTGGAGATTGATTTGCTACAACACGTAATGCACTTTTAAAACGTTCAACAGACTTTCCAGAAAATTCATTGCGGTCATGGATCCAACGGGGTGCGAAATAAGCGACCCACATACCGATGATCGCAATATAGATAAGTCCCGAAGTCATGATGGATAAATCTAAAGGAAGGGGTGATGCTTTTATGGGATTTAAGCGCTACTTAATCGCAGAATTTTCCTTAACAAAACAGATGTGATCTCGCCAATGACCATCGATGTGAAGGTATCGAGGACGATCGCCTTCGAAAATGAAGCCAGCTTTTTCAGCTACCCGTCGACTTGAGGCATTTTCTGGTCTTAGATTTATCTCAACACGATGCAGTTTTAGAACCTCAAAGCCATACTGCGTAAGCATTTCAACGGCTGCAGTTGTATAGCCGCGGTTGGCGAAATTGCGATCAATCCAATATCCAATATGTCCCCCACGCATCGCGCCATAAATAACGCCGCCAAGGGATATTTGGCCAATTAGGTTCTTGCCATGCCAGATTGCAAAGGAAAATGAGCGACCGTTGCGCGCTTCATGATTAAGAATCTTCACCATTTCATAGTAAGAAGGAAGTTCTTTATAGCTTTCTTCGCTTATGGCAGGGATTGTTGCTTCCCAAGGAGAGAGCCACTCACGATTTTCTGCTCGTACCTGATTCCACATTTTTCGATCTCGAAAACGTAATGGCCGTAAAAAGATTTGCTCGTTCTTTAAAAGTACAGGCCAGCTGGTGCTCATGAGACTAGATATATCGGCGCTCAAGAACTACAACATTGACCTGATCCCCGGTTTTAAGCGATGTATCGGTTTCCGTCACTGCAATAAATGCATTTGCATCAGACAAAGTTGATTGCTCATCTTGATCGGCAAGTGGTGTGACAGATTTTCCATCATCGGCCAAGATTGCGCGGATATAGGAACGCATTCCAGCTGCTGATTCGATTGGCTTTTCAAGTGCAGCTTTGACTGATGGGCGATGAATTGTTGCCGCTCCTAGCATTGTGCGAATCATTGGTCGAACAAATAGTTCAAAAGAAATGTATGCCGCAATTGGATCACCAGGAAGAGTCACTACAGGTGTGTTGTCAGGTCCGATTGTTCCAAAGTTATGTCGACCACTTGCTTCAATCGCTAAATCAACGGTGGTGATAGCGCCAAGTCCGGCAAGTGTGCGAGAAATTAAATCAAATGAATCATCCTTTCGTTCTCCGCTGATGATGATTAGATCTGCGCGCACTAATTGATCTTCAATTACCTTCTGTAATTGCGCTTCATCATCTGGGATTGAGTGAACTCGATAAGCAACAGCGCCTACTTCGCGCACAGCAGTTGTTAGTAACCAAGAATTTGTCTCGTACTCATCACTTGCATTGTTTAACGGCTGGCCTGGCTCAACTAAATCAGGGCCAGCAGAAAGAACTACAACGCGTGGATGTGGACGAGTTGGCAGATGGTCTCTACCAATTGATGCAGCAAGCCCAATCTGGGTCGAGCGAATACGTGTACCGGAGCGAAGGACTAGGCGCTCTCCGGCATAAATATCTTCAGCAAGAGTTGCGCCATGTGCATCTAGCAATGGCATCTCAAATGGCTCTAGTGGTTTGCAGATGGCGAGTAAGGAGGTTAGAAACTCATCTACCCGTGTGTGTTCTGACATAATCACACCCTACTTGTTGAACAGTTTAATCTTTGGGATTTAACGGGAGATTCAAATGACAGATCAGAAAATCACATTACGCGATCGAGCCCGCCACGAGCGTTCTCTTAAATTCATCCCTTGTAACTTCAATGTCATCCTAAAAGCACCAGAAATTGTCTCAGCTTCAACTATCGCCTCTTATGTTTCCTATGAGTTTGAGCCAAGTACCGTTGAAATCAATGAAGCCTTCCTAAGAGATGGAAAAACAGTAGTCCTGCCCCGAATTAATGGTGATCAGCTTGAGTGGGTCACATGGAATGGTGATCCCAATCAGTTAATTACAAGAAAAAAGATTTTAGAACCCCTTGGTGATGCCCTAATAGATCTCTCGCACATATCTGTCGTGATTGTTCCGGCTTTGCGCATTGATCAATCTGGATTTCGATTAGGACAAGGTGGCGGTTACTACGATCGCGCTTTGCCTAAGTTGACCGCATGGAAAATCGGATTGGTATATGCAGGTGAATTAAATAGCGAAGAATTGCCTCATGAAGCCCACGACATACCAATGGATGCTGCTGCTTCGCCTTCGATTATTGTGCGATTTAACCGTTAGGTAGGTTGCGCGCCATAACGATGCGCTGAATCTGATTAGTACCCTCATAAATCTGAGTTAACTTTGTATCGCGCATCATTCGCTCTACTGGGTAGTCAGTGACATATCCATATCCACCCAACACTTGAATGGCATCTTGGGTGACCTTCATAGCTATATCACTTGCAAAACACTTACTTGCGGCCGAAAAGAAGCGAAGATCTTTTTCATTATTTTCGCTCTTGATCGCAGCAGAATAAGTAAGCAAACGTGCTGCTTCTATATTCATTGCCATATCAGCCAACATGAATTGAACTGCTTGAAAGTCAAAGATTGGCTTACCGAATTGTTGACGCTCATGGGCATACTTTGTTGCAACATCGAAAGCACCTTGTGCAAGACCGATTGCTTGTGCAGCAATTGTGATACGTGTGTGATCAAGTGTGTTCATTGCCAAAGCAAAGCCTTGCCCTACTTCGCTTATACGACGATCATCGCCAAGTTGAACATTGTCAAAATAAACTTCGCGAGTAGGAGAACCGCGCATTCCCATCTTCTTTTCTGGTGCGCCAAATGAAACACCGGGATCTGACTTTTCAACTACGAATGCTGTAATTCCCTTTGTTCCACCTGACGGATCACCTTGTGCAATCACTGAATAAAGCTCGGACTCACCAGCATTTGTAATCCACTTCTTGCTGCCGTTTAGGATCCAGCCATCACCTGATCGTTCGACCTTGGTGCGCATTGCAGATGCATCAGATCCTGCCTCTGATTCAGAAAGACAGTATGAAAATCCTTCACCTTTTACTAAGCGAGGTAACCAACGCTTCTTTTGCTCTTCATTGCCGCCAAGTATCAACGGCATTGAACCTAGTTTGTTAACCGCCGGAATCAAGGATGATGAACCACAAGCGCGAGCAACTTCTTCAATAATTAAAACAGTTGCGAGTGCATCAGCCCCATCGCCACCAAACTCAGTTGGCACATGAGCTGCATATAGACCATTTTTAATCAGAGCAACTTTTGCCTCTTGTGGGAAACGATGATCCTCGTCAACTGCTTGAGCATGAGGTGCAATCTCTTTTTCAGACAATGCACGAACGCTGGCACGTAGCTCTTTGTACTCAGACGGTAGATCAAACAGGTTTTCCATTAGGACTCATTCTTTTCTCGTTGTGCCAGCTTTTGTAGGTACTGATTATAGTTTGCTAAATCATCTGGCTGACCCATAGCCGCTTGGCGCACAGTATTACGATCAATCCGCTTGGCTTCACGGGCATCTTCACGACGCCAATTGATAAATGTTGCAACTAAAGCCATCAAAATTGGGACTTCGCCCATAGCCCAACCAATAGAAGCGCCGAGCTTTTGGTCGGCTAATAAATCTGTCAGCCAGGGGGTTTGTAGCGATGCAAAATATCCGTTATCAATCAAAGTTGTCGTCGACATCAACGCAATTGAGAAAAATGCGTGGATGCTCATAGCAGCAAACAACACGACTATCTGAACCAAATATGGAATCTTGCGTGGGTTTGGATCAATTCCAATTACGACAAAGAAGAATAGGAATCCTGCAGCTAGAAAATGAAGTGTCATGAATAGATGTCCGATGTGGCTCTGCATCATGCTGGCAAACAAATCGGTAAAATACAAAGCAAATAGCGATCCATCAAAGATTAGTAATGCAACGACCGGGTTTGTGTAAAAAACTCCAACCTTTGAATGAAGCGCAGCCAATAATGAACCACGAACGCCACGTTCAGTTGGGGTTCGCCCTTGGGGAAGTGTTCGAAGTGCCAAAGTCATCGGTGCTCCTAGAACTAATCCAATAGGTGCCACCATTGCAAGAAGCATGTGAGCAAGCATGTGATATGAAAAAGAGAATTGCGCGTAAACGCCTAACCCACCGCTTGTTGCAAAATCAATAACTGAGATGCCGAGTGCAAATGAAATTGTGCGACCCACTGGCCACTTATCGCCCCGCTTTGTCAGAACAATGACGCCCTTTATATATAGAGCCACCATCATGACTAATATTGCAATCATCAGCGCATCTGGTTCATAACTTAAGAAAATGCGTGACCATGTTGGATTTGGCGGAGTCGCGATTCCGACGATCGAAAGGCCCGGATCGAATTCCTGAATTCCTGGACGATCAGGAGAGCTTGTATTTGATAGCCATGCTCCCATTGCAACGGTGACAAGCATAATTATCGCTTCGACAGTTAGCAATCTTGCAAAACCAGCCCAGTTAATCGAATCTTTGCCTTCAAGATTCTTTCGATGCAAGTAGCCAAGTCCTACTAAAGCAATGGTTGCGACAGTCTTTGCAATAACTATGTAGGCATAGCTTGAATTCCAAGCCGATTCAAAATTAAGACGAGTCCATGCATTTACTGTTCCGCTGATAACAACTGCTATTGCAGACCACAACGCCAGCTGGCTAAAGCGTGGAACAGCAATTGCACGATCAGAGGCAGAAAGCATTCCTATCGCAAGGATTCCACCAACCCACATAGATAAAGCAATTACGTGAATTACGAGTGACCCAATAACTAGAGAGTGCGATCCGCCAGATGCGGCATGACTTTGAAAGACTGGGGCAATCAATCCAACTATGGAGAGTATTAATAGGAATATAAGACTCAGAATTTTCTTCACTTGGAAGGTGCAAACAAAAACAATTAGTGCGATTACTGCTTCAAAAGCTAAGTATTGACCTAGTGTTAATTGAGTAAGAAATGATCTGATAGTCGTTATGTCGAGCGCACCAGATAATGGAGTATTTAATATCTGCGCAAGAGTGAAAAGAATTGAACCAGCAACACCAATGAACCAGATAGCTACCGAGGCTTTGAGAAAATTACGAAGCTTTTCAGCCGATGTTGAAACTTTACCCTCAACATCTAGGAGCAAGAACGCCATAGCCAGTAGCGCTCCAATGGTTGCAAAGCCACCTAGTAGATTGAAGTACTTAAAGGTTGTGTTTAAAAAATTCATCGATCCGCAAATAATTTACGTGCATAAAGAGAGAGTCCAACTGTCACTAGCACCGCTGCAAAGAGCAAAATAATTACGAAGACGTTTGTTCCCCAGCTGCTGCTAGCAGGAGTCTGTGATTGTGTTGGCTCGGGATTTGGATTAGCTGTAGAAATTACACTCGGTGATTGATACTTAAATGTAAAGCTACCTTCAAGTGGTACATCTCCTTCAGAAAGTAATGAATATGTGACTGTGTACATGCCAGAATCAACAAGTGGTCTAACGCCAACGGTTGCACTCATGTCAGAAATCATGATGGTGCCATCATCAACACGGACTCCATTGGGATCTGTCACTGTGATTGAGTTGGCATCTGGTGCATCAGCTAACAACGCAACCTGGCCTGTGACTGTCACATTTGTAGGGGAAACGGAAAGAGTTGAGCCGCTAATTGGATTAGTGCTTACTAATGTATTTGCAGAGGCGTTTGTAACCCCTAGAAATGCAAGAAGCAGAATCGCTGCAAAACGTGAGCGGCTCACTTTTTCCTTCCATAAGGGCTTGGGAAGCTCCTCAATTCGCGCCTATCGTCTCACTTCTTTACACTTACTGCCTAGCCTTATTTACCGAATGGAGACTGTGATGCCTACATATCAATATGCATGCACCGCATGTGACCATGAATTTGAGGCAATTCAATCCTTCTCAGATGACTCTCTGACCAAATGCCCCCAATGCCAAGGTGAGATCCGTAAGGTCTATACCGCGGTTGGAGTTGTGTTCAAGGGTTCAGGGTTTTATAAAACGGATTCAGTTAAAAAAAGCACTACTCCTGAAGTTCCAAAAGTAGCGCCAGCACCTAAGGCTGATTAATCCTCGTGATGCGGTGGTTTGTCTGACTTAATTTCAGCTTCACGTCGAGCTTGCTCGGCAGCTGCTTCAGGATCGATCTCATCTGAAGTTACGTTAGGAAAGAGATCGCTCATGGAATTGATTCTACATCGATATAGGAAAGAGAAGAACATGTTTGAGAAATTAGGCCACTTTTTAGTTAAGCACCGTAAAGGCGCAGTCGTGCTTTTTGTGGTCGGAATTCTTGTTGCAGGCGGCTTCGGTTCATTGGCATTTAGCCGACTTGATTCAGCTGGGTACTCAGACCCAAACAGTGATTCTTACAAGGTGTATGAGTACTTAAATGATGAATTAAAGCTATCTGATCCTGCAGTTGTTGTTGTAGTCGATTCAGGTTCAATTGATGTGACCGATCCCAGTATTGTTCAAAAAGGTTTAGCGCTGGAGAAGAAAATTGGTCAAGAAGAAGGTGTGTCAAAGACACTTTCCTATTGGACTAGCGGCGGCGAGCCAACACTAAAATCTAGTGACGGCAAAGCTGCATACATTCTTGTGTATGGCGACAATGATCCTTTCTCGGCGGAGGGTCAAAATCTCGGTGAACAATTCCAAAAGAATTACGATGGTTCATATGATGGACTGACTTTGTATGCAGGTGGTGCCTCAGTTGTTGGGCATGCAATAACAAAGAAAATCTCAGAAGACCTAAAGATTGCAGAGCTAATTTCTATCCCACTCACATTCATTTTGTTAACACTTGTTTTTGGTGCTCTAGCTGCATCAGCGATGCCACTTATTGTTGGTGTGGCAGCGATCTTGGGTGCATTCTTTGTTCTTTATCTATTCACACTCTTCACAAGTGTCAGCATCTACGCCCTCAATCTGACAACAGGTATGGGCCTTGGACTAGGTATCGATTACGCACTGTTAATGGTGAATAGATTCCGAGAAGAACTTCATCGTGGAAAGAGTGTCGAAGATTCAATTGTTACAACGATGGGTAGTGCCGGGAAGACTGTCTTTTACTCTGGCATGACTGTGCTGGTTACTTTATTGTCACTTACTTTCTTCCCACTGCCTTTCTTGAAATCATTTGGTTATGCAGGTGTATCAGTTGTAGCCATTGCTGTAGTCGGTGCAATTGTTGGCTTGCCAGCAATTCTGGCCTTGATGGGATCAAAAATTGATAAGGGTGTAGTTCGACGTTCAGCAATAACGCCAAAGGAAGATGGCCGTTGGGCTCAAACAGCTCGTCTAGTAATGAAGCGTCCAGTAGCTGCAGTTGTTCTTTCCTTAGTGATTCTTGGAGTCATGGCTGCGCCAATTGCAAATATTAAATTTTCACAAGGTGACTCTCGAATGTTGCCTGCAGATAACAAAGCTGCAGTTGCAACTGCACTTCAAGCAGAAAGATTTCCAGGTCAAACAGGAAATCCGATTGAAATTATCATTCGAAACGGTTCTGACAAACTTGATGAGATCAATGCTTATGCCGCCAAGGTAGCTAAGGTCCCAGGAATTGTTGGTGTGTTACCTCCACAAACAATTGGTAAAGATGTCCGCGTAGTTGCCTATCAAGAGATGTTGCCAAGAACCCCTGACTCACAAGCATTAATTCATAATGTTCGAGATGTTGATTCTCCGGCTGGAACATTGGTCGGTGGTGTTGCTGCCGACTACACAGATTCACAAGATGGTATTTCGCGCACTTTGCCATGGGCATTGGGCTGGGTCATTCTCTCCGTTCTTGTGTTGATATTTATTTTCACTGGTTCAATTATTTTGCCGATCAAGGCAGTGCTACTTAACTTCCTTTCCCTTGGCGCAACAATGGGAGCCCTCACTTGGGTCTTTATTGATGGAAATCTTCAGTGGCTTATTGGTTCTTTCACTGTCACTGGAACATTAGACACATCTATTGTTATTTTGATTGCTGTCGTCGTCTTTGGATTATCAATGGACTATGAACTCTTCTTACTTTCTCGTATCCGTGAAGAGCACTTAGCTGGAAAAACCAATGTGGAATCGGTTGCTGTTGGTCTACAAAGATCAGCTCGCATCATCACAGCCGCAGCACTGTTACTCGCCGTTGTTTTCGCATCATTTGTTACTAGCGGAGTCACATCAATTAAATCCATGGGATTTGGTGTTGCACTCGCTGTAATCCTGGATGCAACCATTGTTCGTGGTCTATTGGTACCTGCTCTTATGCGTTTATTGGGTGAGCGCAACTGGTGGGCACCTAAATGGATGCAACGATTTACCATTACTCACTAGTTGCCTTTAGGCTTGGCACATGGATCTAATCGCTTCCCTGCAATGTGAGGATCAGCCTGGAATCGTTCATGCGATGACTTCAGCTGTGCTCGCCTGTGGTGGAAACATTATTGAAAACCAGCAGTTCACAGATCCCAGTACAAATGCCTTCGTAATGCGCACTCGTTTTGAAACATCGCAAGGTTTAGATGGCGCAACTAAGAGTTTGAGTGAGGGTTTGTCTAAATTCAACCCTTCATTACATATTCGGCCTACCGCTCAAAAACCGCGAGCACTTGTTATGGTTACCAAAGAGAGCCATTGCCTACGCGATCTTTTGTATTTAGAAGATCTTGGTGAACTTAATATTGAGATCCCTCTTGTAATCTCTAACCAAGAAGATTTACGAACTTTAGTTGAATCGCATGGAATTAAGTTTCTATATCTGCCGGTCAACGCAGAAACTAAGGTGTCGCAGGAAGCTGAGATTCTGAAGCAGATTAGTGACCTGAAAATTGATTTCGTAGTCCTTGCTCGCTACATGCAAATCATGTCGAAGGAGTTCTGCAATAAGTTGCCAGGCAAGATTATTAACATTCATCATTCATTTCTACCTGGATTTAAAGGTGCCAAGCCATATCACCAAGCACACGAGCGCGGTGTAAAGATTATTGGTGCATCTGCTCACTTTGTAACAAGTGATTTAGATGAGGGACCAATCATTGAACAAGATGTTGCACATGTGACTCATGTCGCCACCCCTGAAGAATTAATTGCAATTGGTCGCGATATTGAACGCAGAGTTTTAGCAAAAGCGGTCAAGTTTTATGCAGATGACAAAGTGTTTATCGTTGGAAAGCGCACAGTAGTTTTTTCTTAACTTTAATTGCGTGTCCCCGGCGGGAGTTGAACCTGCGACCTACCGCTTAGGAGGCGGTTGCTCTATCCACTGAGCTACGGGGACTTAACACCAATGGTGCTTGGCAAAGGTTAACGGTATAGATAACCTTCCCTTGAATCCATAATGGCTTCGAAAACTACCCGAAAGGCCAACCATGAGAGCGCTCGTTATCGGCGCAGGCGGAGTTGGCAGTGCAATCGCAAATATCGCATCCCGTAAGTCATTTATCACTGAGTTAGTTATCGCTGATTACGA
>CANLAC010000016.1 GCA_947488645.1 Actinomycetota bacterium
TAAATTCAAGACTCGTACCGCTGATGAAAACCCTTGCGGGGCTCTGAAGTAAACTCCCCCACATGACTTTAACTCTCTCGGTTGTTGGCTGCGGTTATCTAGGAGCCACCCATGCTGCTTGTATGTCCTCACTCGGTTTTACGGTGATTGGCGTCGATACAGATCCAGAGAAAGTAGCGCTTCTGCAAAGCGGAAAGCTTCCATTTTATGAACCAGGTCTAGACACGTTGCTTGAGCAAGAGATGAAAACAGGTCGACTCTCTTTCACAACTGATTTTTCTGC
Organism: Actinomycetota bacterium; assembly: GCA_947488645.1. Lineage (GTDB taxonomy): Bacteria > Actinomycetota > Actinomycetes > Nanopelagicales > Nanopelagicaceae > Planktophila. The sequence continues at coordinate 284 of CANLAC010000016.1, forward strand.
AGTCAAAGATGCTGATGTTCACTTTGTATGTGTTGGAACCCCGCAAAGTAAAGATGGATTAGCAGCAGACCTCACATACGTAAAGTCTGCCGTTGCAGCTATTGCACCACATCTAAAAGATGGTTCCCTTGTTGTTGGTAAGTCCACTGTGCCAGTTGGAACAGCGCAAGCCCTACGCGCTGAACTTTCAAAGATTGCCCCCCAAGCAGATTTGGCATGGAACCCGGAGTTTCTGCGTGAAGGCTTTGCAGTTGAAGATACTTTGACACCAAATCGTTTAGTAGTTGGTGTTGCAAATGATCGTGCTGAAGAAATTCTCAAAGAGGTATATGAGCCAGTAATCGCATTAGGCACACCTTGGATTCGTGCAGACCTTCCAACATCTGAACTTGTAAAGGTTGCTGCTAACTCATTTCTAGCCACAAAGATTTCCTTCATCAATGCAATGGCTGAAGTATGTGAGGCAGCTGGTGGAGATGTAACGGTTCTTGCAAAAGCAATTGGTTATGACCCACGTATCGGCAGTCGCTTTTTACAAGCTGGTATTGGCTTTGGTGGAGGCTGTCTTCCAAAGGATATTCGTGCATTTATGGCACGTGCCGAAGAGCTAGGTGCCAAGCAAGCACTTGAATTCTTGCGTGAAATTGATGCAATTAACTTGCGTGCACGCCAACGTGTTATCGATGTTGTGCGCGGAGAGCTTTCACAGGATCTCACTAAGTACAAGATTGCTGTATTGGGTGCAACATTTAAGCCCGATAGTGATGATGTGCGTGATTCCCCTGCATTAGATATCGCTGTTCAGTTGCATGCAGCAGGTGCAAAGGTTGTTATCCATGATCCACAAGGTATTGAGCCTGCTCGTAAGCGTTTCCCAAACCTTGATTACGCCCCAGTTGTTAATGATGCGATCAAAGATGCTGATTTAATCCTTCATTTAACTGAGTGGAAGGAGTATCGCCAGATCGATCCTGCCGCTATTTCTTCAATTGTTAAGAGCAAAATAATTATTGATGGACGCAACATGCTCGATCGCACCTTGTGGCGCAACGCTGGGTGGAAATTCCACGCATTGGGGCGCACCGATTAATAGTAAAGAAACCATTGATGCTGTCCTTGCACTAAAGACATGGGCAGTAGTTGGTCTTGGTAATAACCCTGAGCGCGCAGCATTTGGCGTGGCAAAGCTTCTGCAAGATAAAGGGCACCGAATTATTCCGGTATACCCTCGCGCCGAAGTTGTACATGGAGAAACTGGCTATAAGACCTTGTCTGAAATTCCAGAATCTGTCGATGTTGTTGATTGCTTTGTTAATTCAACACTTGTTGGAAAAGTTGTAGATGAAGCAATCGCTATTGGAGCTAAAGCTGTTTGGTTGCAATTAGATGTTATTGATAATGAGGCAATTGCACGCGCACAAGCTGCTGGATTACTAACTGTTATGGACCGTTGCCCTGCGATTGAATATCGGGCTAGAGCTTAAAAACCTGTTTTTTGATTGCGGCGAGAATTTAGGCTCTCACCCTTTTCCTTTGCAATCTTGTTGATTTCTTTTAATCCATCTGCAACCTTTGCAGAAATCGCTGCATCAGATACACCAAGGATTCTTGCAGCAAGTAGTGCTGCATTCTTTGCATTGCCTACTCCAACTGTTGCTACCGGAATGCCTGCTGGCATTTGCACAATTGAAAGCAATGAATCCATTCCATCAAGATTCTTTAACGCAACGGGCACACCGATAACTGGAAGCGTTGTTAATGAAGCGACCATTCCAGGCAAGTGTGCGGCGCCACCTGCACCAGCAATAATTACTTTGTAGCCTTTTGACTGCGCGGTCTGTGCAAACTCAACCATCTCAAGTGGCATGCGATGAGCTGAAACAACATCTGCCGTATAAGAAATTCCTAGATCATCCAAAACTTTTGCGGCATCTTCCATCGTTGGCCAGTCTGAATCTGACCCCATGATGATTGCTACATCACTCATCGATTTCTCCGCTCATGTAATCCACCGCATGTTGGACTTCGTGGGTTAATTCTACGAGGTCTTTGCCGAGCAAAGTTACATGGCCAATCTTTCGACCTGGGCGTACATCCTTCTTGTACTGATGAAAGTGCAGCGCAGGCGTGCGTGCCATCAAGTGCAGATATGGGCGATACATATCTGTCTTATCGCCACCTAAAACATTTCCCATAACAGCCATAGGTGCTGTCATTGATGGATCACCAAGGGGCAGATCTAAGACTGCGCGCAAATGTTGTTCGAACTGACTTGTATATGAACCTTCAATTGTCCAGTGTCCAGAATTATGAGGACGCATTGCTAATTCATTAATAAATAAGTTCTCACCTTTGACAAACATTTCAACAGCCATCACGCCCACAACTCCAACTTCAGCTGCGATATCTAAGGCAAGTTTTTGTGCCTTTTCACTTAAAGCAGCCGACAGCTGTGGCGCAGGTGAAATTGTCATTACGCATATTCCATCTTTTTGCACAGTTTGCGTAGGAGCCCATGTCGTTGCCTGTCCATGTGGAGAGCGAGCAACCATTACAGCGATCTCGTAATCAAAATCAATGAGCTCTTCTACGAGCATCTTCGGCATCTGTTGCAAAAGGTCACCCAACTCTTTTGCTGAGTTTACTTTCCAAACTCCACGTCCGTCATATCCACCAGAAATTGCCTTAGCGATAACTGGAAACTTAACTACTTGATCTATGGCAGTAACTATTTGAAATTTTGGTGAAGGAAATCCTTGAAGTTTTTGGCGCATTGCGGCTTTATCTTGTGAGAATTCAAAGGCTGCAGATGATGGACGAACCACTACTCCCTCAGCTTCTAGCGCCTTGATGATGCTCAATGGAATCAACTCATGTTCAAATGTGATGACATCACACTGTGCTGCAAATTCTCTAACAGTTGTCAGATCCGTGTAATCGCCAACAACATGCTTGTTGATTTGAGCGGCAGAGTCATTGGAATCGCCTGCAAGCAACAATAAGTTAACGCCTAGCGCAGTTGCTGGTGCAATACTCATTCTGGCAAGTTGCCCAGCGCCGATGACTCCGACGGTTGGGAAGGCTTTGCTCACCGGTCTATCGTAGATGAATTACATCGGCGGATTGAACATGAGTCCCATCATCCAAGATCAGAGCTCCGATATCTGAAATTGATTCAGCTACCGCCAAGTGTGTTCCCCCGCCTGGGTACTCCACTCGAACTTCCTTGCCCAACGTGGCGCTTAGGTGGCTATACAGAGATTGAACTTCATCGATTCCTTGATCCCATTGCACAAAATGCTCTTCGAACTCTTCTAGTACCTCGCACAAGATTTGATCGCGAGTTAAATCAACTCCGCCTTCGATTAATAAGGATGTTGCTGTCTCAACTGGAAGTTGATCCTCGCTCATTCCAACATTGATGCCGATTCCAATTACTACACCGTTGCCAACTACTTCTGCGATAAGTCCAGAAACTTTTCGATTGTTAATCAAAATGTCATTAGGCCATTTAACGGTTGCATGAAAAGCATGCAGAGTCTTTGCAACACTGTAGCCAGCAATCAAAGGGAGCCATCCCCAGTCATCACGATTGCGTTTGGGTTCAATATAAAAAGAAAATAGCAAAGCAGTTCCTTTAGGTGCTTCGAATGTGCGATCCAATCTGCCTCGTCCCGCGGTTTGAAATTCTGCAGTGATCACATCTCCTACTTGTACTTTGCCGTCGCGTGCTCGTTGCACTAAATCACCTTGCGTAGTACTCGTGAGTTCAACCACGCTTACTCGCCAGTAAGGCGTAATTAATCTCTTGATCTCCGCTGGATCAAGCGCTGCACTTAACAATTCTTTGCCCACGACTAGTACCGTACGCCCATGAGCCGTGATCTGCATACAACTGCCGGAAAAATAGAAGATCTTCGCGACCGTGTTGAGGAAGCTGTCCATGGTGGCTCCGAGCGCGCCGTTGAGAAGCAACACTCAAAAGGTAAGAAGTCTGCTCGCGAAAGAATTGATTTGCTCGTTGATGCCGACTCATTCACCGAGATTGATGAGTTTGCGCGTCACCGTTCCACACAATTTGGAATGGAAAAAAATCGCCCATATGGTGATGGCGTAGTAATCGGAACAGCAACTGTTGATGGCAGACCAATTGCTTTGTATTCACAAGATTTCACCGTTATGGGTGGGTCACTTGGTGAAGTCCACGCAGAAAAGATTGTAAAGATTGCCGCATTTGCACTTAAATCTGGAATTCCACTTATTGGAATAAATGATTCCGGTGGCGCTCGTATTCAAGAAGGTGTCGCATCTCTTAACGGATACGGCAAAATTTTTCGCCTCAACACCAGATCATCAGGTGTGATCCCCCAAATCTCTTTGATCCTTGGTCCATGTGCTGGTGGCTCTGCTTACTCACCTGCACTTACAGATTTCACAGTCATGGTTAATGAAACATCACACATGTTTATTACCGGTCCTGATGTCATCAAAACTGTTACAGGTGAAGAAGTTGGAATGGAAGAGCTTGGTGGTGCACGCACACATAACACTCGCACCGGTAACTCACATTATTTAGCAGAAAATGAAGATGATGCGATTGATTATGTGAAAGCACTGCTTTCATACCTTCCATCAAACAACATGGATGCAGCACCTCACCTTCCACCAACTGAAACTTTGGAAAAGAAGGCTTCAGATATCGCACTCGATACCTTGATCCCGGATAGTCCTAACCAGCCATATGACATGAAGGTTCTGATTCAGGCGTTAGTAGATGAGGGTGAGTTCCTTGAAGTTCATGCCCTCTATGCGCCAAATATTGTCGTTGGATTTGCGCGCATCGAAGGTGAATCAATTGGAATCATTGCTAACCAGCCCAATCAATTAGCAGGAACACTTGATATCAATTCAAGTGAAAAAGCAGCGCGCTTCTTGCGTTTCTGTGATGCCTTTAATATTCCAATTCTTACACTTGTAGATGTTCCTGGTTTCTTGCCTGGTACAGAACAAGAATGGGATGGAATCATTCGACGCGGAGCTAAATTGCTCTACGCATACGCTGAAGCATCTGTGCCACTAGTAACACTTATTACCCGTAAGGCATATGGCGGAGCGTTCATTGTTATGGGATCTAAATACCTTGGCAGCGACATTAACTTTGCATGGCCAAGTGCTGAAATCGCTGTCATGGGCGCACAAGGCGCGGTAAACATTTTGTATCGTAAAGATTTAGCAGATGCTAAAGACCCTGAAGCAAAGCGAGCTGAGTTGGTTAAGGATTACAACGAATCACTTGCTAATCCCTACTTAGCAGCAGAGCGCGGAACTATTGACACTGTTATCGAGCCAAGCCAATCTCGCGCATACATCACAAAGGCATTTAGAACCTTAAAGACAAAGCGCGATGTCTTGCCGGCTCGCAAACACGGAAACATTCCTTTGTAATGCAATTTGAAATTACTTCTGGCAATCCAACTCCTGAAGAGTTGGCCGCAATTGAGGCTGTTATGGCTCAACACAAACGTGAAGAACTCAAACCTGTGATTCGCCGTAGTCTTTATGGCCGACCACAGTTGCGTCAGCCACTTCCTCATCAAATTACATTTGGTGCAAGAAGGTTTGGATAACAATGCCGACAATTGTTTTAGCATCACAATCTACTAGTCGACGTCGTTTACTAGAGTCTGCCGGTTTGTCTCCAAAGATTATGGTTAGCAATGTTGATGAAGAGACAGAGTTTTTCAATGCGATGCACCCTGCAGATATGGTTATCGCGTTGGCAATTACAAAGGCCCACACAGTCCGCGAACAGATTGACTATCCAGCCATCATTATTGGTTGTGACTCTACTTTTGAATTTGATGGAGTTTCATTAGGTAAGCCAGGTACCCCAGCTATTGCAACGGAGCGCGCAAAGCGTGTCCGAGGCAACTCTGGGCTTCTACACACCGGCCACTGCATTATCGATACGGTCAAAGATGTTGAAATATCAGATCGCGTAACAACTCGCGTCACTTTTGATCACATGAGTGATGAAGAGATTGCAGATTACGTTGCAACTGAAGAACCGCTACATGTCGCAGGTGGCTTTACTCTTGATGGTTTTAGCTCTCCATTCATCCCCTCCATTGAAGGTGATTACACAAATGTTGTCGGCATATCAATGCCCTTTGTGCGAAAAGCATTTGCACAACTTGGTTACACCTGGCCACAAGCAAAGGTGATGAAATGAAGCGCGTACTAATCGCCAACCGTGGTGAAATTGCTGTGCGTGTTATTCGTGCCTGTAAGGATCATGGCATCGAAAGTGTTGCTGTGTATTCAGATGAAGATCGCACCTCACTGCATGCACAAATGGCAGATACTGCCTATTCACTTCACGGCACCACTGCCACACAAACTTACTTAGATATTGAAAAGTTAATCGCTGTTGCAAAAGAATCTGGCGCAGACGCTGTCCACCCTGGATATGGTTTCCTTTCAGAGAATGCAAACTTTGCTCAAGCCGTTATTGATGCAGGTCTTACCTGGATCGGACCTCCACCAGATGCCATTCGTGCATTAGGCGACAAGGTTTCTGCACGAAAGATCGCTGCAAAAGCAGGTGCTCCACTAGTTGCTGGCACTAAAGATCCCGTTGCCGGCCATGAAGAAGTTACAGCTTTTGCCAAAGAACATGGTCTACCTGTTGCAATTAAGGCTGCCCACGGTGGTGGTGGACGTGGATTAAAGGTTGCGCGCACTATGGAAGAGATTCCAGAACTATTTGCATCTGCGGTTCGTGAAGCAATTTCAGGTTTTGGTCGCGGTGAATGCTTTGTAGAGCGCTATTTAGATAAGCCCCGACACGTTGAAACACAAGTACTAGTTGATAAGCATGGTCACGCAGTTGTTGTTAGTACACGGGACTGTTCACTGCAACGTCGCCACCAAAAACTTGTCGAAGAAGCACCTGCGCCATTTTTGACCCAGGCACAAAATGATGAGCTCTACCGTTCAAGTAAAGCAATCATGAAGGAAGCAGGCTACATAGGCGCTGGAACATGTGAGTTCTTAGTTGGAGTCGATGGAACCATTTCATTTCTTGAAGTAAATACACGTTTACAAGTTGAGCACCCTGTCAGTGAGGAAGTAACCGGACTTGATCTTGTCCGCGAACAGTTCCGAATTGCAGATGGCGAAGCACTTGGTTTTGATGATCCAATAATTCGTGGACATTCAATTGAATTTAGAATCAATGGCGAAGATCCTGGCCGTTCATTTTTGCCCGCACCAGGACGCATTACTGAATGGGAAATCCCAACTGGTCCTGGAGTGCGCGTAGATGCAGGCTTCCAGGGTGGCGACACAATTGGCGGCAACTTTGATTCCCTGCTTGCAAAGTTAATTGTTACCGGTGCAACACGTGAACAGGCAATTGAACGTGCTCGCCGCGCACTCTCTGAATTTAAAGTGGGAGGTTTAGCAACTGCAATTCCTTTCCATCGCGCCATTCTTGAAGACCCTGCATACACAAAGAATTTCAAGGTTTACACCAGTTACATCGAAAACGAATTCGATAATCAAATACCAGCATTTACTTTTACTGAGCCACCTCTTGAAACTCATATGGCACCTGAATATCTGGTTACCGAAGTTAATGGGAAACGATTTGAAATTCTTGTTCACGCACCTAAGCCTGTAATAAAGCGTCACCGTGCAAAGCAAACTATGGCTGGTGGATCAAGTGGAGCTGGGCTAACAAGTCCAATGCAAGGCACAGTTGTTAAGATTGCAGTAGAAGAAGGTGCAGCTGTTGAAGTTGGCGACCTCATCATTGTTCTTGAAGCAATGAAAATGGAGCAGCCACTTAATGCTCACAAGGCGGGCATAATCTCTAATCTCACCGCTGTCATTGGAACCACTGTTTCAAGTGGAACTAATCTCTGTGACATTATCGATAAATAACCTGACTTCTCAAAGGGTTGTCTCGAAGTTACTCTAAGCACATGGATCAATCATTAGTGGGCGAAGTTCAAGCCTGGATTACTGATGATCCAGATCCATCTACAGCCTCACAATTACAACAGTGGCTAGATACAAATAACGAAGCTGAACTTCGCGCATCCTTTAATGGCTTTTTACAATTTGGAACAGCCGGGCTGCGTGGTCCCATTCGACCTGGACCATCTGGAATGAATCGCGCAGTCGTTGGTCGCACAGCTGCCGGAATAGTTGCCTATATGAAAGAGCGCAACTTAACTTCTGTAATTATCGGACGCGATGCACGCCATGGATCTGAAGATTACACATTTGAAACCGCTGAGATTATGAGCGGTGCGGGTATGAAGGTTTTCGTCTTGCCACGACCTCTTCCGACTCCAGTTTTAGCTTTTGCTACCAATGAATTGGGTTGCGATGTCGGCATCATGGTTACGGCAAGCCATAACCCACCTCAAGATAACGGATACAAGGTTTATCTCGGTGGAACAGTCGATGGCATCGAATACCGCGGATCTCAGATCGTTTCACCCACCGATGTGTCAATTGCACACAAAATTGCTGGGATCACATCCCTGAAACAACAACCACGTGGAAAAGAGTGGACAGTTCTTGGCGAAGAGATAATTGAAAAATACATCGATCGCACAGCATCACTTGCCACAAAACCCGGTTCCTTGCGCATTGTTTACACCGCGATGCATGGAGTTGGAACTGAAACTCTGCAACGTGTATTTCAGAAAGCAGGATTTGCTTCCCCAATCTTGGTAGAGGCCCAAGCCGCACCAGATCCAGATTTTCCAACAGTTGCTTTTCCTAACCCTGAAGAACCCGGTGCTATTGATTTAGCACTTGAGACAGCCAAGAGTTTTGATGCAGATCTAGTAATCGCAAATGATCCAGATGCAGATAGATGTGCTGCTGCAGTTAAAGATCCTGTAACGGGGTGGCGCATGCTTCGTGGAGATGAATTAGGCGCGATATTGGGCGAATCTATTGCTCGAAAAACCAGTACAGGGATATTTGCTAACTCCATTGTTTCTTCATCCATTCTTAAAAAAATAGCCGAGCACTACAACCTTGAATTCAAAGAAACACTCACAGGTTTTAAGTGGCTTGCAAAAATTAAAGGTTTGACCTTTGGTTATGAAGAAGCACTTGGCTATGCAGTTGATGCAAAGACGGTCAATGATAAAGATGGAATTTCAGCAGCCATTACTTTGGCTCAAATAGCAACAGATCTTGCAGCTGATGGAAAAACTCTTCTTGATCTATTGGATGAGATTTGGGCACGTCATGGATTCCATGCAACTGAACAGATTTCTATTCGCCTCAGTGATTTATCAAAGGTTGGTGTAATTCTTGGTGGGCTTCGCAATAATCCACCACAAAATATTGCAGGTCGGGTAGTTACATCAATTGATGATCTAGCTGCCCCCACGGATGGATTGCCACCCACAGATGGTTTAAGAATCTGGCTAGATGGCGGGGTTCGAATCATTATTCGCCCCAGCGGTACTGAGGCAAAGATGAAGTGTTACATTGAGGTTATTGAAAAGGATTCCAAAACCGCTCAAGTAGTATTGGATCAACTGCGACCACCGCTAAAGGAATTGTTATCGTGAGTTTTTATGGTTTAGTTGATGGCACCGAAGCCTCACTAAAGAGTTACCTCGGCAATCTCTCTGGTGTGGACCAGGTGGGTGCTGAAGCACGCGCGGCGATGCTTGCGACCAGAAGTATCAAAACAACATCAAAGCGCTGGGCAATTGATACAGCAATCACGATGGTGGACTTAACAACTCTTGAAGGCGCAGATACTCCCGGCAAAGTAAAAGCTTTGTGCACAAAGGCTGTCAGGCCAGATCCAACTGATCCATCAGTTCCTAGCGTTGGTGCTGTGTGTGTTTACAACGACATGGTTTCTGTCGCTCGAACACACCTCGATTTAATTGGTGGCCAGCATGTGCCCGTAGCAGCGGTTTCTACTGCTTTTCCTTCAGGTCGAGCTTCCATGCCAGTCAAGATTCAAGATACCCAAGATGCAATTGATGCAGGCGCGGCAGAGATCGATATGGTGATTGATCGTGGTGCTTTTCTTGCCGGTCGCTACATCGATGTTTTCAATGAGATTGTTCAAATCCGTGAAGTCTGCGGTGACAGGGCACACTTGAAAGTAATCTTTGAAACAGGTGAGTTAGTCACATATGACAATGTTCGCAAAGCATCATTTTTGGCCATGGCAGCAGGTGCTGACTTTATTAAGACTTCAACTGGCAAGGTTGCACCAGCTGCCACTCCTCCAGTTGTATTGGTGATGCTCGAAGCCGTTCGCGACTTCTATGAGATGACACAAGTTCGCATCGGAGTTAAGCCTGCTGGCGGAATCAGAAATACTAAGGATGCGATCAAACAATTGGTTTTGGTCAATGAAACTGTTGGACCAGATTGGCTCAATCCGAAACTCTTTCGAATTGGAGCTAGTGCATTGCTCAATGATCTATTGATGCAGCGCATGAAGATGGATGATGGTTATTACACTAGCCCTCAGTATGTGACGATGGATTAATGGAGACGACAATGACCTTCGAATACGCCCCAGCGCCAGAATCTCGCGCAATTGTCACGATCAAGCCGAAGTATGGACACTTCATCGGCGGCAAGTTTGTTCCAGGTGGTAAGCACTTTCCAACAATTAATCCAGCTACCGAAGAGGTGCTGAGCCAGATTGCACTTGGTGGAAAAGCAGATGTTGATGCAGCGGTTAAGGCTGCGCGCAAGGCCTATACAAACACCTGGTCAAAGATGTCTGGCAAAGAGCGTGGAAAGTATTTGTATCGCATCGCTCGCATTATGCAAGAGCGTGCACGTGAATTTGCAGTACTAGAGACTCTCGATAACGGTAAGCCAATTCGTGAATCACGAGATACCGATATTCCATTGGCAGCAGCTCACTTTTTCTATCACGCTGGCTGGGCAGACAAGCTTGAGTACGCAGGTCTTGGCACATCCCCCAAGCCACTTGGTGTTGCCGGACAGATTATTCCCTGGAACTTTCCATTATTGATGTTGGCGTGGAAAGTTGCACCAGCACTTGCTGCAGGAAACACAGTTGTTCTAAAGCCAGCTGAATCCACACCGCTAACAGCGTTGTTGTTTGCAGAGGTTTGCCAACAAGCAGAACTTCCAGCAGGTGTAGTCAATATTGTTACCGGTGATGGTTCAACTGGAGCCCTAATTGTTAACCACCCAGGAATTGACAAGATTGCATTTACTGGATCAACTGAGGTTGGAAAGATTATTGCTCGCGCCGTTGCACCAACAAACAAGAGCGTGACCTTAGAGCTCGGTGGCAAGGCCGCCAATATTGTCTTTGATGATGCCCCTATTGATGAAACCGTTGAAGGTATTGTTAATGGAATTTTCTTTAACCAAGGACATGTGTGCTGTGCTGGTTCACGACTCTTGCTGCAAGAAAATGTGGCTGAAGAGGTTTTGCATAAGTTAAAAAACCGCATGGAAAAGATCCGCGTAGGCGATCCGATGGATAAGAACACCGATGTTGGAGCGATCAACAGCAAGGAGCAACTTAAGAAGATCATCGAACTTGCTGCTGTTGGCGATTCAGAGGGTGCTGAGCGTTGGAGTCCGGCCTGTAATCTGCCAAGTAAGGGATTCTGGTTTGCACCAACAATCTTTACAGGGGTAACTCAGGCACATCGCATAGCACGCGAAGAAATCTTCGGCCCAGTTCTTTCAGTTCTAACATTTAGAACTCCTGCCGAGGCTATAGAAAAGGCTAATAACACTCCCTTTGGACTATCTGCAGGCATCTGGAGTGAAAAAGGATCCCGCACATTGTGGGCATCACAACAGCTTCGCGCAGGTGTGATCTGGGCAAATACCTTTAATAAGTTTGATCCAACTTCACCATTTGGTGGATATAAGGAATCGGGGTGGGGCCGCGAGGGTGGACGCCACGGCCTGTCTGCATACTTGAAGGGAGTTAGCCATGAGTAATCGCATTGATGTGAAGAAGACATACAAGCTATTTATCAATGGCGCATTCCCTCGCTCCGAATCAGGGCGAACCTATGAGGTTAAGAATGCCAAGGGTGTATTTGTTGCAAACCCATGTCTTGCATCTCGTAAAGATTTGCGAGACGCAGTTGTTGCAGCACGCGCAGCACATCCTGGCTGGAACAAAGCAACGGCATATAACCGTGGTCAGATTTTATATCGCATCGCAGAAATGCTCGAAGGCCGCCGGGGACAATTTGTAGAAGAGATTGTTAACGTCACCGGTGCAACAAAGACAAAAGCAGACAAAGAGGTCACAGAAGCTATAGATCGCCTCGTTTGGTATGCAGGTTGGACAGATAAGATCGCATCCCTGGCAGGATCAACAAATCCGGTTGCAGGACCTTTCTATAACTTTACAATCCCAGAGAGTATGGGAGTCGTAGCAGCCATTGCACCTGAAACTCCATCACTGCTTGGACTAATCGATGCAATTGCGCCAATTATTACCTCAGGAAATACCGTTGTTGTTCTGGCAAGCACAAAAGCCCCATTATCAGCAATGACCTTTGCTGAAGTTCTTGCAACAAGTGATCTACCCGCAGGCGTCATCAATATCTTGACAGGCAAGAAAGATGAAATTGCGCCATGGATGGCATCTCACATGGATATCGATGCATTAGATATTTCTGGATTGTCTTCAAAGAAGCACGCTGACATCAAGGTGGCTGGAGCTGAAAACTTAAAGCGAATTCATTCCTTTAAGTCAGCAGATCCTGGTCGCATCATTGCCTTCATGGAAGCTAAAACTGTTTGGCACCCAATAGGGCTATGAATTAACGGTTTTTAGCCACAATTTCACGACCGCATCAACATCTAGATCTAAGGCAACGCGAACTTTGGCTGAATCCTCTAGGTCTAGTGGTTCTAACTGCTTGAGCCATGCACCGCGACGATCCACAATCGTTTGACCTCGTGCAGGGCCAGCTGATGTGTCAACTACAACATCAAACATCTCTGTCGTGAAAAGTTCTGGATGGATGACCAAGGCAAGTGCGCCGTAATCGCCTAGCGAGACGGGATCTGTTTTAACCTGCTCCATAAATCCAAGTGCGAGTGATCCTGCAAACTGTGAAGAAGGCTTTGCAGACTTGCTCATAGTAGTTGCCTCTTCTCGGTCAATTGTTGGACGCATAAACACATCTAATCCATACATTGAAATAGGAACTCCGCTCTGAAAGACAATGGCGGCGGCTTCTGGATCGTGCCACACATTAAATTCGGCAGCAGCCGTTGCATTACCCGCAGATGCTGATCCACCCATTAAGACAATTCTGTGGATCTTCTTGGCGGTTTCTGGAAAAGCTCCCAAGAACAATGCGATATTTGTTAACGGTGCGATCGGAACGATTGTTACAGGATCTACTGATGACTCAATCAGATCCCGAAGTAGTTCAACGGCAGAGCGGGGGTCAACGGTGCGATGTGATGGAGCAATACCGAGATCACACATTCCATCTTTGCCGTGTACATACTCGGCGTACTGGCTCTTGCCTAACAACGGACGAACTGCGCCTCGTGCCACAGGAATGTCCCCAGCACCTGCTGCATCCAAGACTTTAAATGTATTGGCCACAACTTGATCAACATTGGTATTGCCATCAACGCATGTGATGCCAAGTAAGTTGATATCTGGATGCATCGCAGCGAATAGAACCGCAAAGGCGTCATCTACACCGGTATCTACATCCATAATGATTGAAGTTTTGCTCATAACGGCTAGCCTAGCGGTATGCAATCTATTGGAGAACAGGCAGCGGTTATCGCAGTCGTGGGCAGCGCAATGATGGATTTAACTGCCTATGCCGATGTTCTGCCTGAACCAGGTCAAACCTTAGCCGGCCAACTCTTCACAACAGGTTTTGGTGGCAAGGGTGCTAA